>CAYPRM010000019.1:0-25265 GCA_964413365.1 uncultured Lachnospiraceae bacterium
TGGCGGGATAGCTCAGTTGGCTAGAGCAATCGGTTCATACCCGATAGGTCATGGGTTCAAGTCCAATTCCCGCTACCAAGGGCCCGTTGGTCAAGCGGCTAAGACACGGCCCTTTCACGGCTGTAACATGGGTTCGATTCCCGTACGGGTCACCAGTGAAAAAAAGAGGAGTTCAAGCACTCCTCTTTTTTTCTGCCTTTTTGAGGTCTTGAGACGTGATGCCCCCCGCGGCTTGTGAAAATCGCACAGCCACGAATAAAAAAGCCTCACCCCCCTCGTTCGCACAGCGAACATATATGTCGCCTTCGGCTAATGATGTTAGCACTTCGTGCTAATGATGTTGCTTCGCAATGATTGCGGAAATGGCGCCGAGAAACACCTGTGCGAGCAACGCGAGTGTTGGGGTTCGCGGCTACGGAACGGCTGCCGGAGCTATAAAGCAATAAAAGCATCAAAAAGCCACCCCGATGGGGTGGCTTTTTGATATATAGATATAAAAATTATCTTACAACTCGTCCCGAGCCATCGCCGCCTGCAAGCTGCATTACCTCTGCAACGCTCACCTGATTGAAGTCGCCCTCAATGGTGTGCTTGAGGCAGGAAGCCGCAACCGCAAAGTTAATGGTGGACTGGGGATCCATCTCGCTAAGGCACGCATAGATAAGTCCGCCGCCGAAGCTGTCGCCGCCGCCCACGCGGTCAACGATATGGATGGGATATGTACGGCTGAAGTAGTAATCGTTGCCGTCATAGAGCATTGCCGCCCAGTTATTGTCGTTTGCGGTGATGGAGGAGCGGAGAGTGATCGCTACCTTGTCGCATCCGAAGCGGTCTGCGATCTGCTTTGCGACGCTCTTGTAGCCCTCATGATTTACCTTGCCGCTCGTAACGTCGGTATTCTCAGCCTTGATTCCAAAGACGTCGCCTGCGTCCTCCTCGTTTGCGATGCAAACGTTGATGTAGGGCATAAGCTCACCCATTACCTTGCCGGCCTTCTCTCTTGTCCAGAGCTTCTTACGGTAGTTGAGGTCGCAGGAAACGGTGATTCCTCTTGCCTTAGCCGCCTTGCAGGCCTCAAGGCAGATCTCTGCTACGTTATCTCCGAGAGCGGGAGTGATACCCGTGAAGTGGAACCAATCCGCGCCGTCAAATATCTTATCCCAATCGAAGTCAGCAGTAGTTGCCTGTGCGATCGACGAGCCTGCACGGTCGTAAATGACCTTGGAGGGACGCTGAGAAGCACCCTTCTCAAGGAAGTAGATGCCGACTCTGTCGCCACCGCGAGCGATGAACTGCGTATCAACGCCGTATCTTCTGAGCGCATTGACGCCCGCCTGACCGATGTCGTGTGTGGGGAGCTTGGAAACGAAAGCCGCGCTCATTCCGTAATTTGCAAGCGAAACTGCTACGTTTGCCTCACCGCCACCGTAGGTTGCGCCGTAGGTTTCAGCCTGTACAAATCTGTAATAGCCCTCGGGAGCGAGGCGGAGCATGATCTCTCCGAATGTGATGATCCTTTTCATTTTCTTTTTCCTTTCAAATCTCAATTTTTATATTTCGGGAATTATTGAACGAGGTGGAATGCGAAGCCGCCGATCTCGTCTGCAAGGTAGATGAAATTCATCCTGCCGTTTGCATCGAAGCGTGCGGTCGAGTGGTCGAGCTTAACACCGCGGCGCTCGAGATGATATACCGCGCGCTCAACGCTGTTGGTCTGGATCCCGACATGACCGTGCGTGCCCTTACCGGGGGTGTGCATGATCTCAATATCGGTAGCAGCAAAGGTGGAGGAATTGCCGACCTTCTTTGCGAGTCCGAAAACGCTCTCAATAGCGTCTGCGTCCGCACCTGCCGCCTCCTTGCTGACCTCGTTGATAGCCATGTGCTTGAACTTGAAACCGAGCATGGTGTCAACAGCCTGACGGACGAGCCTCTTGATGCCGTCAAAATCGCCCGCGTTGATGAGATCCGCCTTGACCATCCAGCTGCCGCCACAGCAGAGGATCTTGCCGAAGGAGAGATAATCGTTGACGTTGGCAGGGCCTATACCGCCCGTGGGCATAAATGTTACCGCACCGTAGGGAGCGCTCATTGCCTTGATCATATTGATTCCGCCCGACTGCTCAGCAGGGAAGAATTTTACGGTCTTAAGTCCCATGGAGAGAGCCTGCTCGATTCCCGTGGGATTGTTGATGCCGGGGACAATGGGAACGCCCTTGCTCTGGCAGTACGCAACGACCTCGGGATTGAAGCCGGGGCTTACGATGAACTTGGAGCCTGCCGCGATCGCGTCATCGACCTGTGCGGTGGTGAGGACAGTGCCCGCACCGACGATCATATCGGGATATTCCCTCGTGATAGCCGCGATGGCATCCTTGGCAGCCGCAGTTCTGAATGTGATCTCCGCGCAGGGAAGTCCGCCCTCGCAAAGAGCTCCTGCGAGCGGAAGCGCATCCTCGACCCTGTCGATCTTGATCACGGGGACTATGCCTATAAGTGATAATTCCTTTAAAACATCCATTTTTCTGTCTCCTCTTGCCCGTTCGGGCGTCATTTTTTTGTACGGATGTGCCTTTTTTCAAAAAAGCGCATCCTGTCTCAATTATATTTTAACATATTTAGACCAAAAGTCAATAGCTTTTCCGTATTTTTTGGTATGTTATAATATTAACGAAATCATAATGGCGAATATTGGACACGGTGGCATATCCCCCGTTCGCACAGTGAACATATCGAGTTGCGAAGCAACATATCGACCTGCAAATAAACGGGCAGCACCGCACCAAACCCCCATTACAACCCTCAAAAATAGCACAAACCCCGTATGAACCACACCCCATCTTGACAAAATCCGCGCGCGGTGGTATAATTACGGTATCCTGCCCACAGAAAACGGCGTGGGCAAAGGCAAAAAACATTAACAGACTTTGGGAAACGGTTATGAAAAAATTGAAAATATCCACAGAATTTTTCAGCGGACGGGTATATCTGCTCGCAATGACGGCACTCCTGCTCGTTGGGTACATCGCAAAGATCGAAGCGTACACGGCGGCACTGAATATGCTCATCGTCGCCTTCGCGCTCGTGTATTCCGCCTCGGTGCGTCCGCTCATCTTCTTCGTGCTCACGTTCTTCTACCAGATAACAGTAACAAATTCACCGACGCTCCCCAACCCGAGCGACAACTATTTCACGGGGATCCGTCCCTACCTGCTCGTCGTGGGTGCGGTAGTTCTTATCGTTTCGGTATTCGTCTACATCTTCAGATACGGGCTTCTGACGAAAAAGAATTTTCTTAAGATCCCCCTCTTTGTCCCGACGATGGTCCTGACGCTCGGACTGCTCGCAAACGGGCTTTTCAGCGAGAATTACACCATTTCGAGCCTGCTCTGGGGCATGGCACTGGTAGTTACGTACACGGTACTGTTCCTGCTTTTCTACCTCGGACTGTCGGACGAGGATGCGAGCGATACGGTCGATTGGTTCACCGACGTTACGCTCCTGCTCTCGCTGATAATGCTCGTTCAGTTTGCAGGAATATTGCTCTCGGGCGATTATATAAACGACTCGGGCGTGGTGAACAGAGGCGCAATGGCACTCGGAATCGGAGGGCCTAACGAGATCGGCTTCCACCTCTCAATGCTCATTCCAATGAATTTCTACGGATTTATGAAGGGCAAGCGTCCGTATCTCTCACTCACCGCGGCGTTCCTCGTCTACGGTGCAACGCTGATGAGCACATCAAGAAATTCCGTCCTCGTCGGAAGTGCCTATTTCGTGCTCTGCGTGGTGCTCTCGATGATATTCGGCGACAGAAAGCGTGCTGCAAGGCGAATAATTCCCGCCTGTGCCGCCGTCTGCGTTGCTTTGCTCGCGATCCTGCACGAGCCTGTGATGAAGATAGTCGAGCATTACCTCGAGCGTGGAATGGGCGACTCGGGAAGGTTCGGGATCTGGGAGAGATGCTTTGAGATATTTACGGAAAATCCCGTTTTCGGCGTCGGATTTTTCGGACTCGAGGTCGGACTCGGCGGAGGACTTATCACCTCGATCGTACCCGAATTTGCACATAATACGGTCTTTGAGCTACTCGCGGTAACAGGGCTTTTCGGAACGGCGTGCTATGCGTTCTACCGCTTCTGCACAGTCAAATACCTGCTCTATAAGCCCACGCTCGACAGAATGATGCTCCTGCTCGGTGCGTCAATGCTCCTTAGCGAAAGTATGCTTGATAATTACGTTTTTCATATCTTCTCGGGCTTCTATTATACCGCCGCGATCACTATCGCCACATTGCTCTGCGAGAAGCGCAGGCAGGATAACGAGTTGATCAATAAATAAAATAAAAAAAGAACAGCCGCGGCTGTTCTTTTTATTTGTTTACTTTTTATAGCTGTCATAGACCTCGGCGAGCTTGTGCGGATAGTCGGTCATGATCGCGTCCGCGCCACGCTCGACCAATGTACGCATATCCTCGGTGTCGTTGATCGTCCAATAATGGACTGCAATATTGTGCTTGTGAGCATTGTTGATGATCCTCTCGGAGGAGAGGCTGATCCCGTACTGCTCCATGGGTATCTGGAAGATGCTGACGCCGTCATCGAAGAAAACGTCAAGTCCGAGAGCGTAGAGCACGTAATACTTGACCGCGCCGCCCATCGAGGGTGAGAACATAAAGCTGTCGGGCACCTCGTCCGATGCGTCAAGACGCTTGTATTCCTCATATATCTCGTCGTGGAAGCTTGCAAATATCACGCGGTCGAAGGCGTCGTACTTCCTGACAAGGCGAAGCGCCTCATCGAGTGCGCGGAAGCCCACGTCGCCGCTCTGCTTGATCTCAAGACTGATTATCGTGTCGGGGAAATTCTTAAGAAGATCCTCAAACGTCGTCGCAAGGAAGATCTCGCTATCCCTGCCCTCAAGTCCCTCGGGGTGATCCTCAAGGCTCGTGGGAAGGACGACATTACCGCTCTCGTCGGTGAAGAGCTTTTTTGTGCCGTCGTCGTCGTTGTCATAGCCGAAATTCACCCTCTGCGAGATGAGGTCGGCATAGCTCCAGTCGTTGACCTCGCCCGAAACGTTGGTCGTGCTGTCGAGCGTGGTGTCGTGGCAGAGAATGAGCACGCCGTCGGAGGTGAGGTTGGCGTCGGTCTCGAAAATAACGCGATCGTCAACACTGTAAGCGTTGTAGAACGCCTCGAGCGTGTTCCCGGGGAACTCGCCATCGCCGCCCCTGTGAGCAACGAGGATCGGAAGCTCGCCGTCCTTGCGCAAGGGGTTCGAGCCCTCAAAATTCTGAGGTTTCGGAATGAGTGCAAATACGGCAAACGTTACTACTATTGAGAGTATCACGGCAACTACGATAAGGGCCACCGAGCCCCTCTGAGTGCCGATCGTTCGGTTTGAGCTGTTTTTCATAAATATTCTCCTTTTTGGGTATTTATTTACAGTACCACAGTATCATAGTAGCACAATCACGCAAAAAACGCAAGGGACTTTACATTTTGTTTACAACTTTGCAACCGCGGCATGGCGGAACGCCCTCGTTCGCACAGCGAACATAGATCTTGCCTTCGGCAAATGATGTTAGCACTTCGTGCTAATGATGTTGCTTCACAATGATGCACGCACTCCACGATTCACAACAAATTCAAAAAATACACTTGAAATTTTCACCATATATGATATAATTATTATATATACTCGCTCCATTGGGGCAAAAAATGCGTTTTTGGGGGATATATGAAAAAATACGATGTTACGATAATCGGTGCAGGAGTTGTCGGCGGACTTATCGCTCGCGAGCTTATGCGCTACCGCTTGGACGTTTGCGTGCTCGAGGGAGCGGCGGACGTTGCGATGGGTGCGACGAAGGCAAACTCGGGCATCGTTCACGCAGGCTTTGACGCGCCGTGCGGCTCTCTGAAGGCAAGACTGAACGTCCGCGGCTCGGAGCTAATGGAGAGCATCACAGCTGAGCTTGGCGTCAAATACAGGCGCAACGGTTCGCTCGTGGTGGGCTTTTCAGACTCCGACAGGGCGGCGATAGAGGCACTTGTGGAGCGTGGCACAAAAAACGGCGTCCGAGGCGTGCGTCTTATCGAGCGCGATGAGCTTACGAGGCTTGAGCCGTCGATCTCACGTGATGCCATCTGTGCACTCTATGCTCCGAGCGGTGCGATAGTTTGTCCCTACGAGCTGTGCATTGCCGCTATTGGAAACGCGATGGACAACGGCGCAGACCTGCTCTGCGATTTTAAGGTTACGGATATCTCGGGCGAGATGGGTGATTTCACTCTCCGCTCCGAGGACGGCAGGGAGGTACGCTCGTGCTTCGTCGTCAATGCGGCAGGGATGTTCTCCGACGAGATAGCGCACCTTGTTGGCGACCGCTCCTTCGACGTCCGCGCAAGGAAGGGCGATTACATTCTCCTTGACCGCGAGTGCGGCGGAATGGTGAGCTCCACGGTCTTCCGCGTTCCAAACGAGATGGGAAAGGGAATACTCGTAACGCCCACGGTCGACGGCAATCTTCTGCTCGGTCCGACCTCTGTAAATATTGACGACAAGAACGACAGATCCACCGACGCATCGGGGCTTGCCAAAATAATGTCCTCTGCAAGTGAGACGCTGTGCGTACCCGTGCCGTTCGGCAAGTCGATAACGTCCTTCTGCGGTCTGCGCGCCTACGGGAGCACGGGGGATTTCATCATCCGCCCCTCCGCTCACGGATTTATAAGCGTTGCAGGAATCGAATCCCCCGGACTGTCCGCATCCCCCGCGATCGCGGAATACGTGGTGGAGCTTCTTGCTGCCGAGGGACTGGTGCTTGATAAAAACGAAAGCTTCAACCCGATAAGAGAGCCAAAGCACGCCTTTAGAGAGGGGAGCATCGAATACAAGGCGTCCGTCATCGCGCGCGATCCGAGCTACGGCAGGATCATCTGCCGCTGTGAGAGCATCAGCGAGGGCGAGATACTTGACGCCATCCACTCAAATCCCAAGGCGCGCGACCTCGACGGTGTAAAGCGTCGCACGAGGGCCGGAATGGGACGCTGTCAGGGCGGATTTTGCGCGCCCTATGTAATGGAGCTTATCGCCCGCGAGAGCGGCACGGACCTCTCCGAGGTGACCAAATGCGGCGGCGAGAGCCGAATAGTGGTGGGCAGAGCCAAGGAGGATAGGATATGAGAGATATAGATCTTATCATCGTCGGCGGAGGCCCTGCAGGAATGAGCGCCGCGATCGCCGCATACGAGAGCGGAGTACGTGATATGCTCATAATCGAGAGGGATTCCTCACTCGGCGGAATTTTACAACAATGCATACACAACGGCTTCGGGCTTCACACCTTCGGCGAGGAGCTGACAGGCCCCGAGTACGCTTGGAGATACGAAAGGCGCGTTTGTGAGCTTGGAATACCCGTAAAGCTCAACACGACCGTTCTGAGCATCACCGAGGATAGAGTAGTTACCGCCACGAACGGCGAGGACGGCATTATCACCCTCCGTGCGCGTGCGATAATTCTTGCTATGGGATGCAGGGAGCGTCCGAGAGGCGCGCTGAACATCGCCGGCGACCGTCCATCGGGAATTTACAGTGCAGGAATGGCGCAGAAGCTCGTCAATATGAAGGGCTATATGCCGGGGCGCAGCGTCGTAATACTCGGCTCGGGCGATATCGGGCTGATAATGGCACGCAGAATGACGCTCGAGGGCGCAAGGGTGCACGCGGTGTGCGAGCTTATGCCGTATTCGGGCGGACTCGCAAGAAATATCGAGCAGTGCCTCAATGACTTTAATATACCCCTCCTGCTCTCGCATACCGTGGTCGAGATCCACGGCAGGGAGAGACTCACGGGAGTTACGATAGCGCAGGTCGACGCCTCGCGCAGACCGATAGAGGGTACGGAGAAATATATCGAGTGCGATACGCTCCTGCTCTCCGTGGGACTCATTCCCGAAAACGAGCTTACGCGCGGCGCAGGCATCACACTCTCACGGATAACCAACGGCGCAACGGTCGACGAGCATCGCCAGACCGAGGTCGAGGGAATATTCGCCTGCGGAAACGTGCTCCACGTTCACGACCTTGTGGACTTCGTCTCGGGCGAGGCGGAGATCGCAGGCAGGAGTGCGGCAAGGCTCATTCTCGCAGACGGAGCAGGGGAGAGCACACATAGAGAGATACCGATAAGCATCTCCACCGACGGCAGAGTACGTTATACCGTACCGCAGAGGATCACGGGACAGGGCGAGGACGTGGACATTTACTTCCGTGTCGCCGACGTTTACCGTAACGCAACCGTAAAAATAACCGACGGCGAGAGCGGCAAGGTCATTCTCACAAAAAAGCGTCCGAGGCTTGCCCCGGGTGAGATGGAGAGCATAGGACTCAAGTCCGAGCAGCTTTGCGGAGTCGGAGAGCTGAAATTTTCCGTAGTCCTTGAGGAGGAGAGCGTATGAGCAATTCTGACGTGAATAAAAGAGAGCTGACCTGCATAATCTGTCCCAGAGGGTGCAGGCTGAGCGTCGAGATATCCGAGGAGGTAAGTGTTTTCGGCAACCTCTGCCCGAGAGGGAAGGCATACGCCGTAACGGAATGTACCGATCCGAGGAGAACGGTCACCTCGACCGTCCGCACGTCCGACGGAGGACTTGTTTCGGTCAGGACGAGCGTACCGATCCCCAAGGATAAGGTGATGGAATGTATGAAAATAATAAATTCCATCGTCGCACCCGTCCCGATCTCGATAGGGGACACACTCGCAACCGATGCTTTCGGAACGGATATAGTTGCGACGCAGAACAGAAAATAGACAATAGATATTAAATAATAGATATTCAGGAACTTAAAAAAGTAAAGGAGTAAATTATGACACCGATCAAAGAGAAAATTTTTGAACTTAACTGCGGCACAACGATCCCTGCCATCGGCTTTGGCACATGGCAGATCCCCGAGGGCGATGAGGCGTATTCCTCGTGCCTTGCCGCACTCGCAGCAGGATATCGCCATATAGACACCGCATTTGCGTACGGAAACGAACGCAGTGTTGCGCGCGCAATAGGCGATAGCGGACTTATGAGAGAGGACATTTTCATTACCACAAAGCTCCCCTCCCATATCAAGGACTACGACGGCGCGATCAAGTCCTTTTCGGAGTCGGCGGACAACCTCAAGACGGACTACGTCGACCTCTATCTTATCCACGCACCGTGGCCGTGGAGCGACGTAGGCTCGGAGCATACCGAGGGTAATATCGAGGCTTGGAAGGCTATGATCGACCTCCAGCGTGCAGGCAGAATACGTGCTATCGGCGTGTCGAACTTTTCGATAAAGGATATCGAGGCGCTCATCGACGCAACGGGAGTCGTCCCTGCGGTCAATCAGATAAGATATTTCATCGGAAATACGCAGGCGGAGCTTACGGAATACTGTAAATCGAAGGGAATACTCGTCGAGGCATATTCACCGCTCGCAACGGGCGAGATCCTGACCAATCCCACACTTACGGGACTCGCGCAGAAATACGGCGTGAGCACGGCACAGCTCTGCATCAGATTCTGCATCGAGAACGGAACTCTTCCCCTGCCTAAGACCACAAGACGTGAGAGGATCGAGGAAAATATCGACGTCGACTTTGAGATCTCGAGCGAGGATATGAATACCCTCAATACCCTCGGCCATATCGCAAAGGTGTTTCCTTACAGAAGCTAAAGCAATATCACAAAAACCCCGTGTAAACGGGGTTTTTTAGTATCTGCATTCAATTAAAAAACATATTCATCACAATGATCTATTGTGTCGAAATAGTACCCCTCGGAAAAGAGGTAATCGAGTATCTCGGGCAACGCCTCGAGCGTATACCGCATATCGTGCATCAGGACTATCAGCGCCTCTCCACGGTTTTTCGCGCGTGCAAGCGTGGCATCAAGCTCCTCTATCATATCCTCTGCCTTGTTATTGGCAGGGGTATCCCTGTCTCCTGTGAGGGCTGTCCAGTCGTAGATCCTGTACCCCGCATCGCGCACGGCGGCGATATATTCGGTAGCCTCGGAACGGCTCAGGTAGCCGTTTTGCGTCGATCCCCCGGGGAAGCGGAAGAACCTTCCGACGGAGTCCATCGCACCCTCGCCGAGTGCCTCCTCGACCGCCCCCTCATATTCACCGATCTCGTCAAGCAGTGCGTCGATCCCACCCTCGCCGTAGATCTTCTGTAGCTCGTGCGTGAACGAATGGCACGCAAGCACGTGTCCGCGGTCAACTATTGCCTGTATCCTGTCCTTATACTGCTCGATTCTGTTCCCGACGACGAAGAAGCTCGCGCCGATCCCTCTCCCGTCAAGTATATCAAGGATATCGAACGTATTATCCGAAGTCGGTCCGTCGTCAAAGGTCAGATATACGACTCGGTCGATCCCGATCTCATTTGCACGCAGGGTAACGGTCGCGCCGCGGCTGACCTTGAACGCCCCCTCGTCCACCCTCTCGCCGTCAAGCTCAACGCTCTCAACGACGTTCGCGCGCCTTGATTCCGTGGGCACGATCTCGTACTCGACTCCCACAGACTCAAGGATCTCCCTCGCCTCGGAGAGCGTCCTGCCCTCAAGCTCGGGAACACTCACATATTGCGACTCGGTCGTGGTCGGATCGGTCGTCATTTCAGGCTCGCGCGTACTGAAAAACAGGAACACAAGTGCGCCGAGCACCGCAACGCAGAGGGCAAGAACGGCGGCGAGCACCGCAGTCTCCCTCTCCTTGAAAAAATTTTTTATATTCATTTGAAAGCTCACCCCGTTAGGTCATTTTTATCTATTTTATCATCAAAGTACGCAATTTACAAGTAAAAAATGAACATTTTTCAAATTTTTCAAAAAAAGCCGCAAAAAGCAGTATATTTTTTATATTTTTCTTGCACAAATGAGAAAAAAGTGTTAAAATAAATGTGTATATATATTTCGGAATGGAGGATAATGTAGAAAAATGAAGTTTTCCGAATTTTTGAATTCAAGACGCGCGGCGTGCCGTGAGCTCGTAGCGGAGCTTGGCAAGAGTTTTACATACGTCAGCATACTCGGCACGGACGTAAGCTCAAGCTCTATTCGCGTCAATCGCGTCGTCTCCGACATTGGAGAGGGCGGAGGTGCGGAGTGCGGATTTGTGGTCAAGCTCCACAACGGTCGCTCCTTCCTCGAATACTCACTTGACGATATCACAGGCGACATTCCCGCTCTCGCACGCAAGATCGAGCAGGCGGTGAAGGTCGAGGACTCACTTCTTGAAAAGCAGATATGCGTGCCCGTGCCCTCGGATGAGCCGATGGTACAGTCCTTCTCGCGCGAATGTGATTTTGACAGCTTCTCCGATAGCGAGCTTCTTGCACGCTGCACGGAGATAAGGGATCAGATACTCTCAAGAAGCGACAAGATAGTAAATGCAATGGTTGCCGTAATGCCCCTTGCGATCTCCAAGCTCTTCGTCTCGAAGAACCGTGAGCTTGACCAGTTCTATTCATGGGTGAACGTTATGGCAGTTGCCGTCTACCGCACGCAAACGAGAATGGTCTCTGCGCGTGAGGGAGCATATTCAAATCTTATGAGCGAGGCACTTAATGAAATGCCCTCCCACATCGACGCGCTCGTAAATAAATGCGAGAAGCTCTCGGGCACTACGCCGATAGTCCCCGGTGTGTACGACGTTATCACCGATCCCTCGATCACGGGACTTATCGCGCACGAGGCGTTCGGACACGGCGTCGAGATGGATCAGTTCGTCAAGGATCGCGCGCTGGCAAAGCAGTTTGTCGGCGAATACGTCGCATCCCCGATCTGCAATATGCATGACGGAGCGTGCGCGACCTTCTCGACAGCATCGTATTTCTTCGACGATGACGGCGTTCTCGCCCACGATACGGAGATAATAAAGGACGGAATACTCGTCTCGGGAATCTCCGACCTGACCTCCGCCACCGAGCTTGGCACAGAGCCAACGGGCAACGGCAGACGTCAGTCCTATAAGAGAAAGGCGTACTCACGCATGACAAACACCTTCTTCTGCCCCGGCAACGACAAGCTCGAGGATATGATAGCGTCCATAAAGCACGGCTATATGCTCTTTGAGACGAATAACGGCATGGAGGATCCCAAGAACTGGCAGATACAGTGTACTGCTGAGTACGGAATAGAGATAATCGACGGCAAGCTGACGGATAATTACGTCTCGCCCGTCGTAATGAGCGGAAGCGTTCCCGAGCTGCTCAAGTCCATCTCGATGGTCTCGGACGATTTCAGGATCATCGGCGCGGGCTCGTGCGGAAAGGGATATAAGGAATGGGTGCGTGTCTCCGACGGAGGACCTGCCCTGAAGGTGAGGGTGAAGCTGGCATGATAAACAGAATAATCAGTATACTTAATTCCACGAGCGGTATCTCCGATTGGAGAATAACCTCAACAAGAACGGAGTCCAATGAGCTTTTCTTCGTTCATAAGGATCTTGAAACATCAAGATGCACGGACACCACAAGCACGAGCGTTACGGTCTACTCGCTCCATGACGGAGCACTCGGCTCTGCGAGCTTTTCCGTTTATTCGTCCTTTGACGACGAAAGGCTGAAGGGCGAGATCGAGAAGGCAGTATCAAGAGCCGCACTCATTTCAAATAAGCCCTATGAGCTTCCCTGCGGAGAGGGCGGTGAGTTCATCTCGGACTCCAATTTCAAAGACTATACCCCCTCCCACCTCGCGTCCGAGATCGCAGATGCGTGCTTTGAGGCGGACTGCATTGAGGGCGGATCTATAAATGCACTCGAGATCTTTATCTATAAGGATATCAAGACCGTTTATAACAGCCGCGGCATACGCAAGACACAGACGGGCTACCGCGCAATGGTCGAGGCGATCCCCACCTTCAACGGCGAGGAGAGCGTTGAGCTTTATGAGCAGTATAATTTCACCGAGTTCGACCGTGAGAGAGTCAAGGACGAGATCGCAACGAAAATGCAGGAGGTGCGTGATAGGTATTTCGCAAGAAAGCCCGAGACCACTATATCCTGTCCCGTCGTCCTCGGCGCACCCGAGCTTGAGAGCCTCGTCTCCGAGCTTGCAGGTCAGCTTCATTTCAGCAGTACATATCAGCACATGAGCGCATTTTCCGTTGGCGACAGTATGCAAAAGTGCGCGCAGGGCGATAAGCTCGGCGTTACAATGTGTGCCTCCGTCCCGGGTAGCGTGAGAAGTGCATCCTTTGACGGCGACGGAATGTCCCTCACCGACAGACGCATCATCGACGGCGGATGTGCGGTCGCTCTCTGGGGCGGAACACGCTACGCACAGTATCTTGAGATGGAGTCCACGGGTGAGCTTGGCTGTATCCGCGTAGACCTCGGAACGCTCAGCGATAAGGAGCTGAGATCAAAGCCCTATTTCAGATGCGCGTCGATGTCGGGACTTCAGCTCGATATCTATAACGACTATATCGGCGGCGAGGTAAGACTTGCTTACTACTTCGACGGCGAGCGCGAGATCCCCCTCACGGGTATCTCCATCAGCGGAAAGCTCTCGCAGGCATTAAAGACCTTGAGGCTCTCCGATAAGGGCACGACCTACGAGAGCTATAACGGGCCGAAGCTCGCACTCATTGAGGGCGTCGAGATCGTCTGATAACAAAAAACAAAAAAGCAAAAAAGCAAAAACCGCGCGCGTATTTTGCGCAAAATGCGGAAATACCACCCCATATTTTGCATAATGTGTTATTTACTGTTCTTCCTGTGGGGTGTATAATATTATCGTAAAAACAAAACAGTAAGGAGGAAAAATTTTATGCCAGGACCAGGTGGAGGATCAAGAGGAGGCGGCTTCGGCGGCGGATCGCGCGGAGGCGGCGGCAGATCGGGTGGCTTCGGCGGCGGCAGACCGAGCGGCTTCGGGGGAGGGCCCAGACCCGGAGGACCGGGATTTGGCGGACCTCACGGGCCTCATGGACCGCACGGACCTCACAGACCTCATTTCCATAGACCGTTTTTCGGCTGGGGCAGACCTTGGGGCAGACCTTGGGGTAGACCTTACGGAGGCGGCGGCTGCCTCGGCGGACTTTTCGGAATGATAATGTTCGTTGCGATCTTCGTTATTATGATACTTGCACTCTTTATCACGGGCATCGGCTCGGTATTCGGCGCTTGCACGGTCGGCGGAGTGAATTCCTATGACGAGAGCACCATGCAGAACTACGCAAATAAGCAGTACGCCGCGGCATTCGGCGATACGGCGGACTATAAGGGGAACATTCTCCTTGTGTTCACCGTGTACGAGGATTTTAACGGCTACGAGACCATCGCGTGGGTGGGCTATAATATCGACGATAGAATTTCCGAGATGTACGGAAACGAGTATACCAAGTACGGACAGACGGTAATGGGCGCTATCCCCGATCACTATGAGTATTCACTCTCAAAGAATCTTCAGAGCATCGTAAATAAGATGGCGATCGAGACCGAGGTGTACTCGAGAGCGAACGGAAACGTCGATACGAGATTTTCAAGGCTTATAAATAACTCGTCGCTCTCCCTTAGTGAGGAGACAGTCAATAGTGCGCTTGTCGACTTCACGCAGAGAACGGGGATAAATATCGCCATCGTCGTCGCTGACGGCGAGACGGTGTTTGGAGAGGCGGCAACGACATCGGGCGCGATCATGATAATCGCAGCGATCATCCTTGTCGTCGTGGTCGTCCTTGCGATCAAGAACGGCCGTAAGAGCGGCGGCGCTCCCTCGGGCGGAAATACATCTAAGACCGATCCCAACGCAGGGCAGGGAAAGTACGATCCCAATACGGGAACGTATACTAACTGACGCGAGATCGAACAAAACAAAATAATGGTCATAAACACAAAAACAGCACCCCGCGTGCTGTTTTTGTGTTTGTGTCTTCTTGCCCCCTCCCCCGTTCGCATAGCGAACATATATGTTGCCTGCGGCAAATGAGGCACGCACTTCGTGCTAATGATGTTGCTTCGCAATAAGGCAAATTCGATTGCAAACGCCCTACGGGAGAGCTGGCGCGGAGCAACTGAGAGGGTTTCCGCGCGGCGGCGGTAAAAAAACGCGTCGAGATTCTTCGTCGTACTTCCTCACACCCCCTCCTTATGTCCGCCGAGGCGCCACGCGATCTTTCTCACGAGGTCTGCAGGTATTGCGGCGGTGGCGCAGGCAAGCGTCATCGCAAGCTCCCCCATCAGCAGCGGCGTCGTTCGCAACGCCGCCCCTCCAAGGTAGACAAACGAGATCTGTATTACGCATATCAGCCCTATTATGAGCAAAAACGCCGTATTTTTCCCGAGTCCCGAGAGCAGGTCGAGTCTGTCCGATCTCGAATTTATGCACTGTGCGACTCCGAGGAATATAAAAAACGCAAAGAACGCGGACAGCAAAACGAGGTCATTTGCGCTCTCTCTGAAATGCTCCGTAATATGCGGCGACTTAAGAAACGCGACCGACATCAAAGCCCCCACCGAGCCGGATACAAGTATCTGATTGAGCATATAGGCATTGACGATCGGCTCGCGGCGGCGCTTCGGCGGCTCCCTCATATACCTTTTCTGTGGCGCCTCTCCTGCGAACGCAAGTCCGCCGAGCGTATCCATTATCATATTCACCCAGAGCATTTGCGTTACGGTGATCGGCGTATCAAATCCTATGATCGGTCCTATCATGCAGACGAGTGCCGAGGTAAAATTGACGGTGAGCTGAAAGGTGAGAAATTTTCGAATACTCTTAAAAATAGTTCTCCCGTATAGCACGGCACGGACTATCGAGGCGAGATCATCGTCAAGTATGACCACATCGCCCGCATCCCTTGCAACATCGCTCCCCGAGCCCATAGCAAATCCCACGTCGGCAAGGCGCAGGGCAGGGGCGTCATTTATTCCGTCGCCCGTCATACCGACCACAAGCTCCAGTGACTGCGCCACTCGCACGAGCCTGCTCTTATCACTCGGCAGAGCACGCGCAACGAGGGCAAGCTCGGGCAGAATTTCCACAAGTTCTCCATCACTCATTTTTTCAAGCTCGGAATGATCTATACACCGCCTTCTGTGACCGCTCACTATCCCCACTCTCTCAGCAATAGCCCTTGCGGTAACCAGCCCATCGCCCGTTATCATAACGACATCTATTCCCGCACCCCTGAGTGCATTGACGGACGAGAGCGAGGTAGGCCTTGGGGGATCGGAAATGACCGCGGCGCACGCAAATCTAAGTCCCACACTCCCTATATCCTCGGCATCGGCTATCACTCCGTCGCACTCGCAGAGGGCAATCACTCTCGCACCCCTCTCCTGCGCGCGAAAAACCGCCCTCGCCACGGCGTGGCGGTCGATATCTGTGTCGCTCCCCACCCTCGGGAGCAACAGCTCGGGCGCGCCCTTGACGTATGTAGTACCGCCTACCGTGGCGGCGGAAAATTTTATTCTGCTATCGAACGGCACTCTTTTCACCACCCGTTCTCCGCCGATACGGTCATGAGCACGTGCCGCCTCGAGAAGCGCACGCTCCGTGGCGTTGCCGCCAATGGCCCTTTTTGCTCCGCGCTCCATCACGGCACTCGAATTATATGTAGCGCCTCGGCAATAGGCATCGAAGACTTCGGGATGCTCCCTTGCAAGCACCCTCGCACCGCGCACCTCGCTCCCGTCGGGGAGAATAAAGCTCTCGACGCTCATTCTCCCCCTTGTAAGCGTCCCCGTCTTGTCGGTAAAAAGAATATTCATGCTCCCTGCGGACTCGATCCCGACCGACCGCCGCACGAGCACGCCACCTCTCATCATTCTCCGAACATTCGAGGAGAGGACGACGGCGATCATCATCGGCAAGCCCTCGGGAACTGCCATAATGACCACGGTAAGTCCGAGCGTTACGGATCTGAGGATCGAGGAAATGGTATAGGAGACGTCGGAGAGCGTATTAAGGATTGCAGACAGCTCCACAGAGCCACTATCCGCAACGGCGGACGAGAAAAAGCTGAATACGGCAATTATCACCGCCGCAATATACCCGAGCACGCTTATCTGCCTTGCGAGCCTTGCAAGACGGAGCTTTAAGGGGCTGTCGCGCACCTCACTCTGAAGCTCCCCCGCAATACCGCCGAGGAACGACCTGTCCCCCACTCGGCAGACGAGCATCTCGCCCTCTCCCGACGAAACGAGCGCACCGCGAAGGCAGGAGCACGCCGAGCTTGGCGAGAGCATTTCCGCATCGGGCACGACCGAGCCACGGGAGGGAAGGGAGAGCGGACGCTTATCCACCTCACCGCTCTCACCCGTGAGTGCGGACTGATCGAGCGAGACCGCACCGCGCACGAGCACGCCGTCCGCACACACGCCGTCCCCCGAGGATATGAGCACGATATCGCCCATGCAAACGTCGCGAGCGTTGAGACTCACGACCTCACCGCTGCGACGCACCCGACAGAGGGAGGGAGCACTTGAACTGAGCCTCTCGAGCGCCGCACCCGAGGAACGCTCCGAGAGAGTCGATATCACCGTTGCGAGCAGTATCGCCACGGCGATCCCACCGACCTCGAGCCAGTCGATGCTCCGTATGTTGAAGGCAATATTGAGCACGAGCGCGAGCAGGAGCACACGGATTATAGGATCTCCCAGATTTTCGAGAAGGGAACGCCCGAGGCTCTTGCCCCTGCGGCGCGTCATGGCGTTCGAGCCGTAGAGCCTGCGCATCCTCTCGGCACTCTGCTCATCGTTCCCCGAGAGAGAGGCTCTTGATATCTCAAGCCTCTCCGCCGTTCCCACCCCCTCCGAAATGCCTCTACCGGCTCTCCCAAAGCGTAACGATCCTCTCATTTTTACCCTCTCCCAATCAAAAATGCTGACTTTGCTGAATTATATGCCCCATAAGTTAAAAATATAAGTTGACGCGGAGCGCAAATTGTGATAAAATTAGTATATATGATTTCAAACACGAAAAACGGAGAAAAAATGGAGACACGCGAGAGACTGAGGATCCCCTACCCGATAGTGGTCGAGGGCAAATACGACAGAATGAAGCTCCTTCGAGTGTGTGAGGGGCTCGTGATCAAGACCGACGGCTTCGGCGTGTTCAAGCGCGAGGAGCTGGCAACACTTATCCGTAAGCTTGCGCAGACCTCGCCCGTAATAGTACTTACGGATAGCGACGGCGGCGGTAGAGTGATACGCTCCCATATATCCTCGCTCGTACCGAGGGATAGACTCATACAGCTCTATATCCCAAGGATCGAGGGCAAGGAAAAGCGCAAGAGCGAGCCGTCTCGCGAGGGCATACTCGGCGTTGAGGGAATGGAGGACTCGCTCCTCTATGAGCTGCTCCTTCCGTTTTCCGATACACAGGGAGGAGAAGCGGCAAAAAGGCTCGCGCAGATCGCCGAAAATCCACTCTCCAAAACAGATCTCTATATTGACGGACTCACGGGTGTGCAAAATTCATCGCAGAAGCGCGATGAGCTTGCACAGAGAGTCGGACTGCCGCGTGGAATGAGCGCAGGCGCACTGCTTGAGGCACTGAAGGTCATAATAACGTATGAGGAATACCTCTCGCTCGTCGGACGGACGGCGGGAAGCTCTACGACTAACTAACCCATCTAACGGAGGAATTGACATGTATTCTGAAATATATAGCGCAGGACTCGTCGGCATCGACGGCTTTATTATCACGGTTGAGTGCAGTGCGCAGAGTAAGCTGCCCGTCTTTGAGCTTGTGGGACTCCCCGACCTCGCAGTAAAAGAGGCAAAGGAGAGAGTCAGAAACGCCTGCACAAATAGCGGTATACCCTTTCCCATTGCCACACTCACGGTAAATCTCGCACCTGCCGACAAGAAAAAGGAAGGCTCGGCGCTCGACCTGCCGATACTCCTCTCCATACTCCACGCCTGCGCAGTCATAGCACCCGAGAGGGATATGTCGGGCAAGTGCTTCGTCGGAGAGCTGTCGCTGTCGGGCGATATCAGACCTGTCAGAGGCGTGCTCTCAATGTGCGTAGCGGCAAGGGACGCGGGGCTCAAGGAATTTTACGTTCCCCGTGAGAACGCAGGCGAGGCGGCGGCGGTCGAGGGAATGACCGTCATACCCGTAAGCAATATCTCCGAGCTTGTGCGCCACCTCAACGGACTCTACGTCCTTGAGCCCGTAAAGCACGATAGGAACGGAGAGGGAAAGAGAAAGCCCTCCTACGGCTTCGACTTTGCCGACGTCAAGGGACAGCTCCTTGCTAAAAGAGCTATGGAGATCGCCGCCGCAGGCGGTCATAATATTTTGCTCATAGGCCCTCCCGGAACGGGAAAATCAATGCTCGCAAAAAGACTCCCGAGCATCCTCCCCGAGCTCAGCTTTGAGGAGGCGATCGAGAGCACGAAAATATATTCCATCGCAGGCTCACTCAAAAACGGCGAATCCCTGCTCTCGGAAAGGCCGTTCCGCGCACCCCACCATACGATGAGCGCAGTCAGCCTCGTCGGTGGAGGCGCAAATCCAATGCCCGGTGAGGTCTCACTCGCACATAACGGTGTCCTGTTCCTCGATGAGCTTCCCGAGTTTCCGAAGCAGGTAACGGATACGCTCCGCCAGCCGCTCGAGGACGGTAAGGTTACAATAACGCGCGCCGCCGCAAAGGTAACGTTCCCCTGTAACTTTATGCTCGTCGCCGCAATGAACCCGTGCAGATGCGGATATTTCGGTCATCCCTCGGGAAGATGCACCTGTAAGCCCGAGGATGTGAAAAGATATATCTCTCGCGTCAGCGGACCTCTGCTCGATAGAATTGATATTCAGATAGAGCTGCCGTCACTGTCCTACGTTGAGATCTCCGCACCCGGTGAGGCAGGGGAGAGAAGCGAGGTAATACGCGAGAGAGTAAGTAACGCGCGCAGCTTCGCCGCAAGGAGAATGAGGGAGAGGGGAGAACAGCCGAAGAGCAACTCGAACCTTGACGCCTCGGAAATACGGAGATACTGTACGCTTGATGAGTCGGCAACGCTCATTTTGAAATCGGCATACGATAGCCTCGGACTCTCGGCAAGAGGATACGATAGAGTGCTCAGAGTCGCAAGGACCATCGCAGACCTTGCAGAGAGCGATGTAATACGTGCAGAGCATATCGCCGAGGCGATACAGCTCCGCTCGCTCGATAAAAAATATTGGGGATAAAAATCGCCCGTGAGTCTTGACCAAGCATCAAAGCTCATGGGCTTTTTTGCTTGAATAAAATATCCGTTGCCCCTCATAGCGTCGGACGCCGTCAGGCGTCGTTCTCGAGGAACTCTACCGCAAGCCCTCGTTTTGGCAACACGGGTGGCGAAGCCACAACATCATTAGCCGAAGACGACATAAAGGCGACATCTATGTTCGCTGTGCGAACGAGAGGGCACTTGCAAATGTAAATAAAATGTAAACTTTACTCGTACCAATTTTAAATTCCCTAAATCTATGGTATAATATATTGTATATTTATTTAAGTTTATATATCGCGCGCGTGCGTGCGTAAAGCAAAAGTGAAACAAACAATAATTAATAAACCACGACAAAACACGAAAGGAACTTTTTACCGTGTCTAACAGCGCACATCTGGAGGAAATACGCCTCGTATGGCAGGAGGTATACGACTCCTTTAAGGACTGCATGTCAACGGATATACGCGAGCTCTGGTTCGGCGACCTCACTATCGAGGATTACGACGACGAGGCGCGCGTTATCACGATGGGCATAAAGAGCGAGATCCGCCAAAAGCTACTTGATGAGCGGCACCGCGACCAGCTCATATACCGCTTTTCGCGCGAGCTCGGCTTTGATGTCGACGTCAAAATAATATTCACAGGCACTCCCCTGAACCGTGAGGAAGCGATCCGCAGCATAATGGAGCGCGTATCCGTCGGTGATCCCTCTTGGAAGCTTCAGGAAGAGGAGAGACGCCGCGCGGCGGAGGCCGAGGTCGACCGCAACGAGGAAGGCTTCAGAAAACGCGAGGAGAGAGCCGCAAGGATCGCCTCAATGATAACGGATATCGAGGAGGAGGACGAGCACCATCTCGGCTCTACGATGCCGCCGTTCAACTTTGCGTATACCTTTGAAAATTTCATCGTCGGCTCGTCGAATAAGTTTGCGCACGCCGCGTGCGTGGCTGTCGCGAAAATGCCGGCGAAGAACTATAACCCCCTTTTCATATACGGCCCCAGCGGTATCGGAAAGACGCACCTGCTCTACGCTATCACAAACTACCTTCGCCGTCAGAATCCCAACGTCAAGGTCATATATATCAAGGGCGAGGATTTCACAAATCAGATGATCGACTGCCTCTCGCGTCAGGCAATGCCCGAATTCCGCGAGAAATACCGTGATTGCGACGTCCTGCTGATCGACGATATACAGTTCATCGCAGGCAAGGTCTCTACGCAGGAGGAGTTTTTCCATACCTTCAACGCACTCTATGAGAGCGGAAAGCAGATAATACTCACGAGCGACCGCCAGCCGCGCGAGATAAAAACTCTCGAGGATAGGCTCAAAACCCGCTTCGAGTGGGGACTTATCGCGGATATACAGCCACCGGATCTCGAGCTGAGGATCGCGATAATCAAAATAAAGGCGGCGCAGGTCGGCATCAAGATACCCGAGGACGTTCTCACGTACCTTGCCGAAAATCTCCGCTCCAATATCCGCCAGATCGAGGGAACGATCAAGAAGCTCGGCGCGAGGGTGTTCCTCTCGGGCGAGAAAATGGATATGGATCTTGCACGTAGTTGTATAAACGAGCTTGTCGGAGGCGCAGAGCCAACGAGCGTTACGGTCGATAAGATATTCTCGTCAGTATACCAGAAGTACGGGATCAAAAAGGAAGAGCTCATCTCCTCCAAGAGAAATAAGGAGGTCGCGCTCGCAAGGCATATCACGATATACATAATCCGCGAGGTTACCGAGATGTCCCTGCCGAATATCGCAAAGATCTTCAATAGGGATCACTCAACAATAATAAACTCCATCGAAACGATCGAGAGAAAGATCATTACCGACGCCGTTCTCGATTACGATATCAACGAGATAATCAAAGAGGTCTCACCGAACACCTGATGATCGTTCGCGCAACGAGCATATCGAGTGAGCAGCATATATCGCCCTTGAGGCAAACGCTCACCACCTCAAAAAAACGTTATCGCACTCAAAAAACAGCATTGACCCTGTAGGGATCGGCAGCCCTACAGGGCTTGCGATAATTTTATTGCTTTGCAATAAGACTGCCGCTCGTGCAAAAGCTTTTAGCCGTTCCGGCAAAGCAACACCACATCAAAAGCTAAACAGAAAACTATTCTCATTCAGCCGCCATGCGGCAATACAATTTACCGAGGAGATTTTGAATAAAATGAAGATCAGATTTAACAGACACGAGCTCGCCGCGGCGATCGCTCCGCTTATGAGCTGTGTTTCAACTAAGGTTACCGTTCCTGCAGCGGAGGGAATTCTCATTGAGGCAAAGGAAGGCAACGAGTGCGTTCTCACGACCTTCGACCTTGAAAAGGGCATGAGGATCACCACGCACATGGACGTTATAGAGGGGGGCTCATACATAATCAACGCCCTCAAGCTCAGCCAGACTCTGCGCGTTATGCCCGAGGATGAGATGGAGCTGGAGGTCGATGACAGGAATGTTGCGACGATCATCTGCGGCCGTTCGAGGCACAAGATGAATGCACTCCCCGGCTCGGATTTTCCCGCGATCCCGAAGCTCGTATCAAACGATGCGTTCTTCGTCAACCGTTCGGATCTCCGCGAGATGCTCTCACAGACCATGTACGCCATGGGCGTGAACGATCAGAGGATCATTCTCAACGGAACCTACGTTCAGATGGAGAATAACACGCTCACGATGGTCTCCTGCGACAATTTCAAGCTTGCAAAGTGCGTAAGAAGGATCGAGTACACGACCGAGCAGGAGCAGGTAGGAACATTTAGAAGCTCCTTCATACTCCCCGTCAAGACCGTCAATGAGCTTGTAAAGCTTCTCGGCGACACAAGGGATCGCGCATCAAGAACATCCGATGACGAGGACGAGAGCACATCCTACACCACAGGCGTCGGCACAGGCTCTAAGGTAAGGATCTTTATGACGCTCAAGAACATCGTTTTCGGTATCGGCGAGCTAACGTTCTTCAGCCGCCTTATCGAGGGCGAATACATTGATTACAATTCGATAATAAGAAGGGACCACAAGTACCGCGTGGAGCTTGATCGCGACGAGCTGATCTCCGCACTTGAGCGTGCGGCTCTGGTTACCGAGGAAAAGATCGCAGGCTCTCTGCGCAGTAACGTCAAGCTCACCTTTGACGGCTCTCTGCTCAAGATAACCGCAACATCGGCGGCAGGCGCGACCTACGACGAGATCGAGATCGGAGATATCGGAACGCCCCTCACGATAGGCTTCAATAACCGTTATCTCATGAATTCCGTCCGTGCGTGCACGAGCGAGAGGATCTGCGTCGAATTCACGTCCCACCTCTCCCAGTTCCTCATCACCCCCGCAGAGCCCAAGCCCGACACGAGTGAGGTCTTTATGCTCCTTCCCGTAAGGCTCAAGGACTGATACGGATATCTGCACCTTATGCTTTGCAAGAGAGTTGAGCTCTGCAGCTTCCGAAACGCCGAGAACGAGGAGATCGCCTTTTCCGACGGCATAAATGTCCTCCACGGCGAGAATGCACAGGGGAAGACCAACCTGCTCGAGGCGATATATTGCGTATCGCTAGGCAAGAGCTTCAGGACGTCCCGAGATTCCGAGATGATCCGCTTCGGCTCGGACAGCGCGACGATAAGACTCGATTACGAGGCAGGAGGCAGGGAGCAGAGCATTGAAATGCACCTTTTCGAGGGTGCAAGACAGAAAAAGAGCGTGCTCCATAACGGCGTGAGGATCACGAGGCTCTCGGAGCTCGTCGGCTCATTCCGTGCCGTCCTCTTCTCACCCGATCATCTTCAGATGATCAAGGAGGGGCCTGCACTCAGAAGGAGCTATCTTGACGTCGCAATATCGCGCGTGCGCCCGATATATCTACATTCACTTCAGAATTATAACAGAATACTTGTAAACAGAAATAAGCTCATTCGCACAGCGTCCGATGACCGTGTGGCATTTGATGCAACGGTCGATCTCTGGTCGGCACAGCTTGCACACGAGGCGGCGGTGATATCGAAATTCCGCGCCGAGTACGTTCGCGACTGCGGCGGGATAATCTCGGAGCTGTACGGCAGAATGTGCGCTACGGGCGAGATGAACGAATCTCCGTCCCTTGCCTATGTAGGCTCGGCAAAGCAGGAGAGTGAGGCTTATTTCGACATCGAACAGACCGAGAAAAGCTATCTGCGACTGCTCAGCGAGTTTCATGACCGCGAGATCGCCGCAGGAACGACGCTCTGGGGCGTTCATAGGGACGACCTCGATATCTGCCTTGACGGGCGAAGCACAAGGCTCTACGGCTCGCAGGGACAGCAACGCTCCCTTGCCCTTGCGCTAAAGCTTGCCGAGGGCGAGATCTGCCGTAAGGATTGCGGAGAATACCCCGTGCTCCTGCTTGATGACGTTTTCTCCGAGCTCGACTCGATAAGACGCAAAAATCTGCTCCGCGAGATCGCGGATAGACAGGTCATCATCACGAGCTGTGAGAGCGATATGGAGCTTCCCGTGCCGTTTCGGCGCATAGAGGTCTCGGACGGACATTATTTTTGAAATTGATCCCCCGCAGCGCCGCATAGTCGGTCGAAACGGGTAAAATCGGGGAAAAATAGGTCGAAGCTGGGGAAAAACCGAAGAAAATGTGGAAATTTTCCACATTTTCCACAGAGTTTTCCACAGGCTGCATCGGCTGTGGAAAAGTCGCCGAGGTTTTCCCGAGACGGCGAGCAAAGGCTTGAAAATCGTGGAGTGGAGCTGTTGAATTGCTTTTCCACAGACCGCGGAAAACTCGCATTTTCGCAAAAGCTCGGAGAGTTTTGCACAGGCAAATGCGGGGGAGATCACTTTTCCACAGGAATGGCAAAAAGCCGAAAATTTCGCAAAAATTCAAATTTTCGGAAAAACACCGTTTTCTGCGTCCCGAGTGCAAATATTCCACATTTTGCGCAGAAGCTTTCCACAGGAAATCAACAAGCAAAAAACCGCCCCAAGCCTAATAAAATCAACCCACCGCGGCACTAATTCACATTTTCCCCAGAGTCTACTATTTATAATACTATCTTATATAT
>CAYPRM010000020.1:0-8237 GCA_964413365.1 uncultured Lachnospiraceae bacterium
GACACTAGCCTCTCACGCTGGGAACATGGGTTCGATTCCCGTACGGGTCACCAAAAAATCACCAAGCCTTGCTTGGTGATTTTTTATATAAAATTAAAACACAAAAAGCACGCTTTCGCGTGCTTTTTTATATTATTCCCATCCACCGTTTTTAATATATTCGGCAAGGAGCTGGGCTGAGAAGGTCTCGTTATCGTAGGAGGCGATCTCGGTAATATTATTTGGTGCGTATGTCGAGGTATAGCTATCCGTTATTATATAATATGTAGAGTTTCTATCTATATCCTCCGCTTTTACGGTCTCATAATATATATGATACTTTTCGTTTTCCGTATTATAGAACCTATCGAGCAGGTCCGCGCCGCTGATGCTGCCGAGGACTATTCTGTTCTCAAACGGCAGTATCATCTGCACGTCGGCAAATCTGACCGTTCCCTGATCGATCTTATAGGGGCTTCTCAGTGAAAGGTATCCTCCGCCAATGGCAATATCGTATTCCTCGCCCCATTTCTCGACGCCCTTCTCGTAATATAGCTTTGCGACAAGCTCGCAGATCTCGTCACTTCCGCGGTAGGTCGAATTATATCCTATCTCGGCATAGGCAACGCTGATCTGATCGTTATATTTTTCAAGGAGCTGTGCGATAAGCGGAGAGCCTGTGAGCTTTTTATACACGGAGTGGTTGACCGTCTCCGCGGTATTGATCTCAACGTTTCCGTTAGCGTAGTTCACGTCCATCTCGACGTGCACTATGCCCTTTTTATTATCGCCGCCACACTGAAGATGGTAGACGCCGTGCGAGTCCTCAAAAACATACTGCATATGTGTATGTCCCTCAAACACCACGTCAACGTAGCCGTCGGACAGCTCGAGATCGTAGTACCAGTCGACCTTATCGTCGGAAACAGTGCCCGAATATCCCTTTTCCGCACCCGCGTGTGTTATATAGATTATAGCGTCCGCGCCCCTCTCACGGAGAGAATTGGACTCTGCCTTGACAAGCTCGGTCAGCTCGTCGCCGAGGATGAACTTGATATTCTGCGTACGCTCGGCGGAAATGGAGCTTTTGATATCTCCCACCGCACCGATAATACCGATCTGGCAGTCGCCGCGGTCAATGAGCACCGACGGTGTGCACCAATCGACAAGCTCATTCGTGTCCTCATAGTAAACATTGATCGCGAGGAACGGGAAATTTGCAAGCTCGCCGTTCGTCTCAATGAGATCCGTGCCCCAGTCGAACTCGTGATTTCCAAGTGTCATAGCCGCAAAATTGAGATTATTCATCCAATCCGTAATGATCGCACCGCGCGTGAGATTGGACTCAGAGCTTCCCTGCCACATATCTCCTGCGGAGATGAGAAGGGTATTGCTCAGCACGTCCTGCATTCTGAGCAGGTACGCCGTCATTTCGTCAACGCCGGGCTGTGCGTCGTTATCGGTGAATTTGCCGTGCAGGTCGTTGATACCGAAAATATCGACCGTTTCAATGACGTATTTTCCGCAATCGTCGCAATAGCCGTTGTCGTCCTGATCGACGTGATCCGATGGATGGCTTGACGCTCCGCCCGTCGTGGTGGTAGTGGTCGTCGCAGGTCCTATGCACGAGGCAAGGGAGGTCGTAAGTGCCACAAGCACCAAGATGAGTGCGAGCAGTCTGAGTGAGAGATTTTTGTTCATAGCTTTTTCCTTTTATATAATAAATTTATTTTTTACCCTTTATTTTGTCCCAATATTCGCGTGCGGCACGCTCGGTCTTGTTCTCGCCGTATTCGTAATACCTCTTGCCAGCGAGATCTTGGGGGAGATACTGCTGGCGCACGTAGTGATCCTCAAAGTCGTGGGGGTACTTGTAGCCCTTGTAGAGCGGTGAGCGCAGATGCTCGGGTACGATGCCTCCCTTGCCTGCCTCGACGTCCGCGATCGCTGCGGAATACGCAAGATATGCGGAATTGGACTTTGGTGCGGTCGCAAGCATCACCACCGCATTTGCAAGAGGCAGGGACGCCTCGGGCATTCCAAGCTCACGTGCGGAATCGCAGCACGCCTTGACGATCGCCGCCGCCTGCGGATAGGCGAGCCCGATATCCTCGCTCGCTATGACCTGAAGCCTGCGGCAAACGGAAAGCAGCTCTCCGACGTGCAGGAGCCTTGCGAGATAAAACACCGCCGCGTCGGGATCCGAGCCGCGTATGGATTTCTGAAGGCAGGAGAGCAGGTCGAAATGTGCATCGTCCGAGTAGCTCTGTACGGGTATGTGAAGCTCGCGCACGGTCTCCTCGGTGATCTCACCGTCGGAAGCGTAATACGAGCCCTCAAGGAGATTTATCGCGTGCCGAACGTCGCCGCCCGCACACTTGGAAATGAGAGCGAGCACCTCACGAGTGGCAGAAACGGACGTTCCGTCACGCTCGTTGAGAAATTTCAACGCCCTCTCAAGCGCACGCACCAGCTCGTCGGTCGAAACGGGCTTGAATTCAAAAAGCGTCGAGCGAGAAAGTATGGCATTGTATATATAAAAATGAGGATTTTCCGTCGTGGATGCTATCAGCGTGATCCTGCCGTCCTCCATATATTCGAGCAGAGCCTGCTGCTGCTTGCGGTTGAAATACTGTATCTCGTCAATGTAGAGCAGTATTCCGCCGAAGCCGAAAACATTGTTTGTCTGGGATATGATGTCCTTGACATCCGAAAGCGACGCGCTCGTCGCGTTGAGACGGTAGAAATTCATTCCCGACTGCTTTGCAATAATGCTCGCCGCAGTCGTTTTGCCCGTCCCGGGAGGGCCGAAAAAGATCATATTCGTCATTCGTCCGCGTTCCATCATTCGGCGCAAAATTCCGTGCTCACCGAAAAGATGTCCCTGACCTACCATGTCGTCAAAGCTTTCGGGACGCAAAATGTCCGCCAGAACCTCGTTTTTATTTGGCATTTTCATCACCTCGCATACATTGTCATTATACCACCATTTTCGGCTCTTGTCAATATCAAGAGATGAAGGTTTGGGGGGCAAAAGTTTTACTTGCGAGATATTCGCGTTGCCGCCGAGCAATGCGCCGTTATCCGCGCAATAAAATACTCACAATGCAGTAGAGGAGGGACTTGCTCCCGCCTACCCATTTATGGCGAAGCCACAACATCATTAGCACTAAGTGCGTGACTCATTAACCGAAGGCGACATAAGGGCGACATATATGCTCGCTTTGCAAGCAAGAAAACCACGCAGATGCGTGGTTTTCTGATATTATTTATACAAAAATCTCTTGATCTTCTGGGAGGGTGTTTTCTCGAACGGCTCATCTCTGAATTCGATGGACGCGACTCTCTTATAGCCGACAAGCCCTCTATTCATCTCATTTATCTTGAGCCTTATTGCGTTATAGATATCCTCGCGCTTAGTGAGTCCCTCTCCTGCGGCGTATTCCTTATCGGGATAGATGAGCGCCGTGATTGCGAGGTCATTATCCCTCGCGCGTCCGACGACCACGCTCTCCTTAATGAGCGGAATTGCCGAAATATATTCCTCAATCTCCTCGGGGAAGACGTTCTTTCCGTCCTGAAGCACGATCATGTTCTTTTTTCTGCCCGTGATATAGAGGTAATTATTTTCATCAAGGTAACCGTAATCGCCCGTATAGAACCAGCCCTTGGGGGAGAGTACCTCGCGCGTTGCCGACTCATTATCGTAATAGCCGAGCATGACGTTATCGCCCTTAACGACGATCTCGCCGAACTCATCATCGGGCTTTTCCTTATCTATAAACACCTGCACGCCGCCGATGAGGACACCGCACGACTTGGGATTGAGGACATCAAAGGGCACAGCCGCAACAAGGGGTGAGCACTCCGTAATGCCATAACCCTGCGTGATCCTTATTCCTATCGCGTCAAAGGTCTCGACCAGCTCCGAGCGAAGGGGTGCACCGCCGCAGATTATCTTACCGAGTCTGCCGCCAAAGGACTCTATGACCGTCGCAAAAAGCTGCTTGCGGAGGTCGATATTGACCTTCCCTGCCATCCTACTGAGCTTCAGAGCCATATTGAACTTTTTCTCGATGCCCTGCTTCTTGACCGTTCTCATAATGGTATTATAGAACACCTCAACATAGAGGGGCACTACGACCATGAGCGTCGGCTTATATTTCTTTATATTCTTTGTAACGTGCTTTATTGAATCGTTGATACAGATCTTAACGCCGTGGTCTATTCCGCCGAGCACGCCGCACGTTAGCTCGTAGGTATGGTGGATCGGGAGCACGGAAAGTATCGTATCCTCGACCGTAACCTTTTCAAGGGGCTTACGCGCGCCGTTGATGACAGCGCAAATATTCTTCTGTGAGAGCATTACGATCTTGCTCGTTCCCGTCGTACCCGAGGTGAAGAGCATAACGCTCATCTTCTCAGTATTCTGCTCGGGTATCTCAATATCCGTTACGGCATTTCCCGTATGCGCGATCTGCGATGCACGCATATAGCGCTCGAGCTTATACTCCTTTGCGCTCGAGAAATCAAACTCGTCGTCCGTGAGCCTTATAAAATTCTCCACGCCCTCGAATTTATCCTCATTTTCCTCAATGAACTGCGCCCATGTATTGGAATATGCTATCGCCTGCGCGTCAACTCGCTTAATAAACTCCACAAACTGATCCTGCGAGAGTGCAACGTCAATAGGGACGATGACGCCGCCCGAGGTAACGGTCGCAATATAGGTGGTGAGCCACTCGGGAGAGGTCTCGCCGATGACGGCAACTCTCTTTCCTGCAAGCCCGAGGTGGATAAATCCGCGCGTCATAGCCCTCGCGTACTCTGCGTACTCGGGATAGGACATCTCGTAGTCCACGTGCTCACGCTCAAAGGCGAAAAGCGGCTTATCTCCGTATTTCTCGCTCGCCTGTGTGATTATCTCCAAAACACTCCTTACGGGAGCGGCATCGAGCACATTATTTTCGGTGTGTTCCATAAAAACTCCATTCTGCCGCCTCTGCGGCACGGTATTATCATTACATTATATATTGTCTTATTTTATCTCCAACTTCATCGCATCAGAGTCCGCGCGCGAATTCTCAACGCTCCCCTGTGCGATATCGGATATGTTCCTACCCAGCATAAAGAGCACCTTGTAAAAGATCTCAAGCTCCTCGTTCGATATGCCGCCACGTGCTGCGGCGACGTACTCCGAAATATCGCGGTCGAAGTCCGCCATTATCCTCTCGCTCTTCTCGGTCAGGAGAAATACACGCTTGTACGCGCCCCTTCCCCTCGGTCGGCTCTCAAGAAATCCGCCGTCGCAGAGCTCACGGAGCGTGCGCGAGATCAGAGCCTTGTCCATCTCGCAGTCGCGCGAGATCTCAACAGCTCCAAGTCCGCCCTCCGATGCCCTGATCCTTATAAGACAGCGCAGATGGACGGAGCGAAGCCCACAGCCCCTCATGTAGGACATTTCCTTTCGCTTGATATCTCTTACGATGCCCGAAATGCCACGATAAAATGTCAAAAACCTGTCAGTATCCATCCGTCCTCCAAAATTGTTGACTTGTCAACAAATTTTATAATACCATATATATATGAACGGTGTGTGAACAAAAGTCAAGTTTTTTTGATTTTGATAAAATATTCGCTATATTCTGTATTTATGCAGTATTTATTCACCGTTTATGCATAACTCGAGGTCAATTCAGCGAGTGCGAGTCGAGAGAAAACATTCTCGTGATCATTCCACGGAGATTTTCATTGCTATCGAGATCGGGCGAGCTTGCGATCATCTCCCTTGCCGCCTCACACGCATCGGAGAGCAGTCCCGGATCCTGCGCAGTTTCGGCGAGCTTGAAATGCACCCCTCCGCTCTGACGCACGGTCGGATCATTGCTTCCCTTGATGAAATCCCCGGGGCCTCGCATCGCGAGATCCTGCTCGGCTATGCGGAAGCCGTCGTATTCCCGTCTCATCGTGTCAAGACGCATCCGCTCGCTCTCGCTCTTGCCGTCGGAAACGAGCACGCAGTAGGATTTTTGATCTCCGCGCCCGACTCGTCCCCTGAGCTGGTGGAGCTGTGCAAGTCCGAACCTCTCGGCGTTCTCTACTATCATCAGCGTCGCATTCGGAACATTGACTCCTACCTCGATGACCGTCGTGGATACGATAACATCTATCTCCTGCTGAACAAAGCGCGCCATTATCCTGTCCTTCGCCTCGCCACGCATCCTTCCATGCAGACAAGCGATCCTGAGCGTGGGAAGTGCGTGCGAAAGCTCCTCCGCAAGCTGTACTGCCGCCTTGAGCGGGGGCAGACCGTTTTTAGAGAGTCCGACCTCGGATAGGAGTATCTCACCCTCCTCGACGTCCTCCCTCTCCTCTATCGAGGGACAGACCACGTATACCTGATTTCCCTGATCGACCTGCTTCTTTATAAATCCGTTCAGCCTCTCGCGGTAGCTCTCGTCGACAACGAATGTTTCTACTCTCTGCCTGCCCGAGGGCATCTCGGCGATCCTCGAAAGATCAAGATCGCCATATAGCATCAGCGCGAGCGACCGCGGTATCGGCGTCGCACTCATAACGAGGAAATGTGCATTGTTGCCCTTCTTCGAGAGAGCGGCACGCTGTGCAACGCCAAAGCGATGCTGCTCGTCCGTTATCATTACTCCCGGTGCGGCAAATTCCACCCCGTCGGAGAGCAGTGCGTGCGTTCCTATAACGATATCTATTCGATTCGTCGGATCGGTCGATGCAAGGGATATGTAAGTCCTTCTCTTGACCGAGCCCGAGGTCGAGCCGACAAGGAGTGCTACGCGGTAGCCCATTTTTTCAAATATCGGTGCTATCGACGCATAGTGCTGGCGTGCAAGTATCTCCGTCGGTGCCATAAGCGCCGCCTGCCTGCCGCTCGCCACCGCTATGTACATAGCGCAGATCGCGACCGCCGTCTTGCCACAGCCAACGTCCCCGACGACCATTCGGCTCATCGGCGCAGTCCCTGCCATGTCGCGCCTTATCTCCTCTACCGCACGGAGCTGGTCGCCCGTGAGCGAGTAGGGGAATTTTGAAAGAATTGGCTCAAGGCTCTCAACAGAGCATACGGGCGCACCCTCTCCGCACCTCTTTGCACCGCTCATCGCCATTCCGAGCGCAAAGGCAAACAGCTCGTCAAAGGCGAGCCTGCGACGTGCTATCGCGGCAGATGCGGCGTTCGTCGGCTGATGAATCTCGTGCAGAGCGTAAGGAAGCGTGCAGAGATTGTATTTGTGCCTTACGGCTTCGGGCAGATGATCCTTAAGCTCCGTGGAGAGCATGGAGAGTGCAGCCGCAACGTCCGACGTGACCCTCCCCTGCGTCAAACCCTCCGTAAGAGGGTATACGGGGATCAGCGACGGAAGCTCCCTGCCGGGAACGATGCGCTCAAAAGCAGGCGAGCTGAGCTTGTACCTCTTGCCAAGACTCTCTATCCGACCGTAAAATCTGAAGGTCGAGCCTATGGGAAATTTGTCCGCAACATAGGTCTGATTGAAAAACGTTATCTCGCATACGCCCGTGGCATCGTAGGCAGTGAATTTCGTGAGCGTCATTCCGCGCTTGATCATCGCCTTCTGCGGATACGTGCCGATAGTCAGGAGCACCGCCGCCTTCTCGCCGATCTCGCACTCGGCAAGAGTCTTTAAGTTCCCCCTGTCCTCGTAGGCGCGGGGGAAATGATACGCAAGATCCGAGACCGTGGCAATACCCATCCTGCCGTATAATTTCGCGCGCGTGGCACCGATCCCGTTAAGCACCGTTATCGGCGCATTTGCTAAGCTTGGCATAAGACCACCTCCATAAGATAAATTTGCCGAATATGCACTGATATGCATACCGTGAGTGTTAGTAGTATATAATATATTGTAACTCATTTTATAGAAAAAGTCAATAATCAAAGCTTGAAGCGTGAATATTTTAATATTTTCAAAAAAAGTATTGACAAACGAAAAAAACCGTGCTATAATACTTAGGCAATCAAAAAAGTGGTCGCACGATGGGCGATGCAAATTCTGCCGGGGTGGCGAAATTGGCAGACGCCCGGGACTTAAAATCCCGTGGTACGAGAGTACCGTACGGGTTCGATTCCCGTTCCCGGCACCACAAAAAATAATATCGCGGGGTGGAGCAGTTGGTAGCTCGTCGGGCTCATAACCCGGAGGTCAGGAGGTTCAAGTCCCCTCCCCGCAACCAAAAAGAAAGCAGTCGTAAGACTGCTTTTTGATTTT
>CAYPRM010000020.1:8337-24655 GCA_964413365.1 uncultured Lachnospiraceae bacterium
CGAGATGGGAGAAAATAAGGAGCGTCGCTTCGCAGTCCCCGACTGTGAAGTGAGGCGACTATATTTTCGAGTGGGCAATGAAAAGTCCCCTCCCCGCAACCAAAAAGAAAGCAGTCGTAAGACTGCTTTTTGATTTTTGTTGGGGGACTTGAACCGACTGACCGACGGGTTCCCGGAGGTCAGGGGCATCGAGCACGACCGCCGCCTGTGGCGGATGAAGGGAGTGCGAGATGGGAGAAAATAAGGAGCGTCGCTTCGCAGTCCCCGACTGTGAAGTGAGGTGACTATATTTTCGAGTGGGCAATGAAAAGTCCCCTTCCAAAATCAAATTTCCAAGACCGTGTCATTGGAAATTGGTTTTTCACTATTTACCTTTACAGTAAAAAATATATTTCAACAAAAATAATTTGAAATCTTCGGCACAATAGTTGAAATTTTTCCCCGCTTTTTTCAAGAAACTCTTTACAATCGTGAAATTTTGTGTTAAAATAAATGTGTATGTTCAATGATAATAAGCTTTTACGAACAATTTTCTAAAATTTTCAGGAGGAAATCAAAAATGGCAATCCAGAGAAAGAAAATTTCAATGGACGGCAACACCGCCGCCGCGCACGTATCGTACGCGTTCACCGAGGTTGCCGCTATTTACCCCATCACTCCCTCAAGCCCCATGGCTGAGGTAACCGATACCTGGTCCGCGACGGACAAGAATATCTTCGGCGAGCCCGCAAAGAATATTCTCGGTCAGAACGTTCAGGTCATCGAAATGGAATCCGAGGCAGGTGCTGCAGGTGCCGTTCACGGCTCTCTTGCGGCAGGCGCACTCACCACGACCTACACTGCATCTCAGGGACTTCTTCTTATGATCCCCAATATGTACAAGATCGCCGGCGAGCTCCTTCCCTGCGTTATCCACGTTTCCGCACGTGCGGTAGCATCTCATGCGCTCAACATCTTCGGCGATCATTCCGACGTCTACGCTTGCCGTCAGACAGGATTTGCAATGATGGCTGAGACTAACCAGCAGGAGATCATGGACCTTGGCGCAGTTGCTCACCTTGCAACCATCAAGGGCAGAGTCCCCGTGCTCAACTTCTTCGACGGCTTCCGTACCTCTCACGAGATACAGAAGATCGAGGCATGGGATTACAAGGATCTCGACGAGATGGTCGATAAGGACGCTCTCGCCGCATTCCGCGCACGCTCCATCAACCCCGAGCACCCCTTGGCGCAGTTGCTCACCTTGCAACCATCAAGGGCAGAGTCCCCGTGCTCAACTTCTTCGACGGCTTCCGTACCTCTCACGAGATACAGAAGATCGAGGCATGGGATTACAAGGATCTCGACGAGATGGTCGATAAGGACGCTCTCGCCGCATTCCGCGCACGCTCCATCAACCCCGAGCACCCCGTTCTCCGCGGTTCTGCTGAGAATGGCGATATCTTCTTCCAGCACAGAGAGGCTTGCAACTCGTACTACGAGGCATTCCCCGCTGTCGTTGAGGAATATATGGATAAGGTAAACGCAAAGCTCGGTACTGATTATAAGCTCTTTAACTACTACGGTGCTCCCGACGCTGACAGAGTTATCGTCGCTATGGGCTCTGTATGCGACGTTACCGAGGAGGTCATCGACTACCTTCTTGCAAAGGGTGAAAAGGTCGGTCTTGTAAAGGTAAGACTCTACCGTCCCTTCGTTGCAGAGAAGCTCTCCGAGGCAATTCCCACAAGCGTTAAGAGGATCGCAGTCCTCGATAGAACTAAGGAGCCCGGCTCCCTCGGCGAGCCCCTCTTCCTTGACGTCGTTGCCGCTCTTAACGAGGTAGGCAGACAGATAAAGGTAGTCGGCGGTCGTTACGGTCTCGGCTCTAAGGATACTACACCCGCATCCATCTTCGCAGTTTACGATAACCTCGCTCTCGATACGCCCAAGGGACATTTCACCATCGGCATCGTGGACGACGTAACGGGACATTCTCTTCCCGAGACAGTCGCTCCCAATACCGCTCCCGCAGGCACAGTATCCTGCAAGTTCTGGGGACTCGGCGGCGACGGAACTGTCGGTGCAAACAAGAACTCCATCAAGATCATCGGTGACCATACCGATAAGAATATTCAGGCATACTTCCAGTATGACTCAAAGAAAACGGGCGGCGTAACGATCTCCCACCTCCGCTTCGGCGACAGCAAGATCAAGTCCCCCTACTATATCACAAAGGCTAACTTCGTAGCGTGCCATAACAGCTCCTACATCCTTAAGGGCTATGAGATCGTTCAGGACGTTGTCCCCGGCGGCACGTTCCTTCTCGACTGCCAGTGGAACGCTGAGGAGCTTGAGACGCACCTTCCTGCATCCGTTAAGTCCTATATCGCAAATAACGGTATCAACTTCTATACCATCGACGCTACCAGCATCGCAACCAAGAGAATAGGTAACGCAAAGGTAAAGAATACGGTCCTTCAGTCCGCATTCTTCGCACTTGCTAATATCCTCCCTGCCGCTGACGCTATCGAGTATATGAAGAAGATGGCTTATAAGTCCTATATCAAGAAGGGACAGGCTATGGTCGACCTCAACTACGCCGCTATCGACGCAGGCGCTGACGCATTCGTAAAGGTCGAGGTTCCCGAGAGCTGGAAGACCGTTGATACGGCTAAGACTCCCGAGAGCGTAGAGGGTAATAGGCCTGAGCTCGTTAAGTATGTAAACGAGATCGTAAATCCCGTTTCCAAGATGGGCGGCGATAAGCTTCCCGTTTCCGCATTCACCGATTACGTTGACGGTACACTTCCTCAGGGTGCTGCTGCTTATGAGAAGAGAGGCGTTGCTGTAAACGTTCCCGAGTGGATCCCCGAGAACTGCATCCAGTGTAACAGCTGTGCATTCGTTTGCCCCCATGCTACTATCCGTCCCTTCGCTATGACCGAGGAGGAGGCAGCAGGCGCACCCGAGTCCACTAAGTTCGCCGCAAAGCCCGTTCTCAAGACAAATTATAAGTTCACAATGGCTGTATCTCCCCTTGACTGCATGGGCTGTACGCTCTGCGTAAAGGCGTGCCCCGTCAATAATAAGGCGGCTAAGGACGGCACGGATAAGATCGCTATCAGAATGGTATCTCAGGAATCTCAGGCTGATCAGCAGGCAGCGTTCGATTACGCGGTCGCTCACGTCAGCGAGAAGCCCGAGCTCATCAATAACACCGTAAAGGGCTCTCAGTTCAAGCAGCCCCTGCTTGAATTCTCAGGCTCGTGCGCAGGCTGTGCAGAAACATCCTACGCTCGCCTCATCACTCAGCTCTTCGGTGAGAGAATGTATATCTCCAACGCAACAGGATGCTCCTCCATTTGGGGTGGCTCCGCTCCCGCAACTCCCTATACGGTAAATAAGGAAAGCGGCAGAGGTCCTGCTTGGGCTAACTCCCTCTTTGAGGATAACGCAGAGCACGGTCTCGGTATGGCGTTCGCTCAGAAGACGCTCCGCAATAAGCTTATAGGATACGTAAGAGAGCTTCGTGAGCAGGTGCAGAACGAGGACGTTATCGCCGCTATCGACGAGTACCTCGCAACACTTGATGACGGTAAGGCTAATGAGAAGGCTACTAAGGCTCTCGTTGCAGCTCTTGAAAATTGCAAGTGCGATAACGAGCTCAAGACAAAGATCCTCGCCGAGAAGAACTACCTCTCCAAGAAGTCCGTTTGGATCTTCGGTGGAGACGGCTGGGCTTATGATATCGGATTTGGCGGTCTTGACCACGTGCTCGCTTCGGGTGAGAACGTAAACGTTATGGTATTCGATACCGAGGTGTACTCCAACACGGGCGGACAGGCTTCCAAGGCATCCAATATCGGTCAGGTCGCTCAGTTCGCAGCTGCAGGTAAGGCTATCGGTAAGAAGAATCTCGCCGAGATCGCTATGTCCTACGGCTATGTATACGTAGCACAGATCGCTATGGGCGCTGATATGAACCAGACGCTTAAGGCTCTCGCCGAGGCTGAGGCTTATAACGGTCCCTCCATCGTCATCGGCTACGCTCCCTGCGAGATGCACGGTGTTAAGGGCGGAATGCAGAACTGCCAGCTCGAGATGAAGAAGGCAGTCGAGGCAGGCTATTGGCAGATGTTCCGCTATAATCCTGCACTTAAGGCTGAGGGCAAGAATCCTCTTACCATCGACTCTAAGGAGCCCACAGCTAATTACGTAGACTTCATTAAGAGCGAAACTCGCTACGCACGCCTCGCGCAGTCCTTCCCCGAGAGAGCAGAAAAGCTCTTCGCAAAGGCTGAGGAGAATGCAAAGGCTAAGTACGATAGACTCCAGAAAATGGGTAAGCTCTACGAGTAAGCTAAAATATAGCATAAGCTGAAATAAACCAAAAGCACAGAGGTCCGCCTCTGTGCTTTTGGTTTAATAATCGATCGCTCGGTTTTTTAGTGTTTTCAAGTAGCGTCGCAGGGTGTGCGGAACAGCAACGAGATGCACCAAAGTCCTGCGATCGCGACGAGGGTGTAGATGATCCTCGCGACCAGCGCCGCAGGCCCTCCGCAGATCCATGCAACTATATCGAACTGAAACAGCCCGATCGAGCCCCAATTCACCGCGCCGATGATCGTCAAAACGAGTGCTATCTTATCTATTATCATATTTTCACCTCCGAAAAATGGAAAATATTTGCCATGTGGCATTTCCCGTCTGCAAATATTTTTACCTTCTCACAAAAAAATTATTCGCAAAAAATAAAAATAAAGTATTTTTGTCAATTCCCTTGAAAAATCGGACGTTTTGTGGTATACTGAACCTTAGTGCCGTCATCGGCAGAAATTCGAATAATTTTATTTTACAATATATGGAGATTTGATTTGAAAACAACATTGCAGCTGCGTCCGGGCTTGAGCATACCCGCGATAACGCAGGATGTCGCACGCGCAAAGCAGTATCTTACGCGCGCCGAGCTCAAAAAGATCCACTTGAAGCCCACCGCCCTTCCCTGTGCCTTCAGGGAGGTCGACGATGAGTCGGTCATGTTCTATTTCAGCCCCGACGCCGTTGAGGAAGCGGATGTCGACGACTGGCATTTCAGCTACTCGAGGGAGCAGATCGAGGTCCTCCCGTCGGGCACCGTCATTGAGAGAATGAGCACGCGCCGCGCGGCGTCCTACGGATTTTTCACGCGCGAAAGGCTCGCCGCTCTCCACTACGAGGCAGTCGAGGAGCCCGTCGGCTTTTCGGTCAAGAAAAACGGCGACAGGATCTATTTCTACGACAAAAGGACCTGCATCCGCCAGCCCCTCATGTGCGTCAGATGCGGAAAGAATGTCAGATTTAAGAAAAAACTCTGCGAGAGCTGCTACGAGCTTGACCTCGCCGAGAGAAGAAAGATCGGAAACGCATACAGAGCACAGAGCTTCGGCATGAAGAGGGAGAGAGTTCTCTTCTTCGACCTCGAGCTCACGGGATTTTACGATAGAGATGAGATCATTTCCATTTCCATCATCGACGGCACGGGCAGACTCATAATGAACACCCTCGTCAAGCCCACGCACACGCAAAAATGGAAAAAGACCGAGAAGATCCACGGGATCACTCCCGAAATGGTCAAGGACGCTCCCACCCTCGGCGAGCTTACCGACGAGATCAAGGCGATCTTCGCGGAGGCGGATAATATCATCGCCTACGGAGTTTCCACGGATTATAGCCACATCAAATACATATATGACACCGAGGAGGAGCGCGTGGCTCTCAAGTCGAAGGTGCGCTGCTGTGCCTCCGAGTACGTCAGATATATGCACGAAAATCATCCCGAGCTCGTCCACGCATCCCTCACCGACGCCATGGAATGTCTCCACATCGAGTGGGAGGGCGGCGTCGCACACTCGTCCCTGCCCGATACCTACGGTTGCCGCAGAGTCTGGGAAAAGCTGTTCCCGAGCTACTACGAGAATTGACCGACGAGTAATTTATAGCAATATTCGCCCCCAATGCCAACCGCCTTGGGGGCTTGCTGTATCGTACCGCCGCCTTTTGCTCTTGACAAGGCAGGTAAATAGTGGTATAATAAGGTACTGGCGGTGCTACTTTATGTAGCGTGGCCTGAATCTCACTCTTTGGAGGAAGAATTATGTTCAAGCAAATTCGCGTATCATTGGCATTTCTGCTCTGTCTTTCTCTCGTTGTCGGCACGGCGTTCACGATCATTTCGTGCGTTGATGGCGGCAATACTACAACGACCACCACGACAACGGCAACAACTGCCGAAAGGATCGAAAAGGACGATCCCTCTGGCGGCACGGCAGATCCCGACAAAGACACGACCACATCAACGACCGACAAGCCCGAGCCTAAGCCCGAGACCTACTCGTTCTATGCGTTGGCAAGGCGCATCAGCGACAAGGGCATGCATGAGGGCGGCGACGTTCGTGATCTTGAGGATAACAGCGTTGCATACATTGATTATAACGAGCCCGTCGGCACTCAGAGAACGCTCGTTTCGTTCTGCTATCCCGATCATTATTTCCTCGGCTGGTATTCCAACGACGCGGAGCTCGTGGCAAAGGATGGCGCAAAGCTCTTTACTGACAACGACGACGGCATTACCTACGCTCTCGTTTCCGAGGAAAAGACCTATACCCTTACTATTGATAAGGATATAAGGATCTGCGCACTCTACGCTCACAAAAACGACGCCATTTCCATAGAATACGGAATAAGAGGAGTCTCCACGAGGAACGGAAAGCCCACAAAGACCATTGTGTCAACGGACAGCGACGATAAGCCGAACTTCATATATATGGACTTTTACGTACACTATCCCGACGGTTCTCAAGAGAGCGATTATTGCATCGTTGATAAGGGCGGACTTGATTATGATACGCCCGGTACGTATACCATCACGATTACGGCGGAAAACTTCCCCTACCTCAGAGATTCCTTCGAGATCGAGGTGGTGGATCACGGGCACAGGCTTCAGGTCAATCACGGTCTCAACGTTGCCACGAAATTTATATATAACTATGTCAACGATAAGCTCTCCTACATTGACACGATCGTCCCCACAGGTAAGCTCGTTACTGTCATGGCAGTGCCGCAGGACGAATACGGCTTCCTCGGCTGGTACGATAAAAACGGAAACCTTGTTTCCGAGGAGTTGGTCTATACCTTTACTATGCCCAACGGGCCTGTCGAGCTTTATGCCGAGGTCGATAGAAGTACTGCCCTCACAAAGGTCAGTATTTGGGGCGGAAACGGCGGACGAGTCTGCGACGGATTTGGAAATGATCCCCCCTTCTACTCGTTTGGATATAAGGAGGAGTTCTGGCGTTGCACAGGCACGACATTCACCCTTACCGCAATCCCCGATGAGGGATATAGATTCGTCGGCTGGTATAGAGATGTCTACGGACTCAATAATGACGTTCAGTATGAGGACGCCGAGAAGGTCTGCGACGTTCCCACGTTTGAGATAGAGACCACCGAGGATGATAAAAACACCTCCATCATCTATTATCCCGTTTTCGAGAAAATAGAGACCGAGGAATAGAAAATATGCCCTCCCTGACTTGCTCACGGGAGGGCTTTTGTATGCCTGCCTGCAATATCGCAAAAACCTGCGCGCCCGCGGCAGCTTCAGGCTCCTGCAAGATCAAATTTCCGCCTCGCCACGCTCCTGCTCGGGCAATTCGTAGATCAGATCGGGTGATGGCAGGGCGGCGCCGTCGATGAGCGCATCGAAATACCTCGCCCCGTCCGACAGCTCCGCAAGCACCCCCTCAACGTGCAAAAAACGCACTGCCGCAAAGGAATACGTCGACAGCGGACGGTCCAACGCGTCGTTCGATTGCGCGCAAACGAGGACATCTCCGCCAAGAAACCCCGAAACGACCAGCGTATGATAAAATTCCCCGACATCGTTTGCAAGCTGGATCAGATCGCCGGCCTCAAGCCGCTCGCGCATCACCTCGGAGCAAAACGGTCCTCGCCGTGCCGTCCGTGCAGGAAAATCGCCGATTCCGCAAAGAAATCCGTATAGCTCGCCGACGCCGCTCCACGCAGGCGAGCGGTCGTCGAGATCGACGTAGTACCAGCCGAAGGTAGGCTCGGGATTCATCACAAGCGAGCCTGCGAGCAGGCATTGCGAGGCGAAATTTGTGCAATTTCCGCCGCCGCCCGTGAAGTCGAAGAAGAGTGGGTTCCGCGAAAGCGCCCACCTCCGCGCGTACTCGACCGCCCGACCGCGATCGTATGATTTGAGTGCTAACATTCACTAAAACCTCCAAAATTAACAATTTGTGGGTGTTCTCAATTAAAAATATTATCCCAACGCCGTAAATATCACTACGTGCGGAATTACGAGGGCGCAAAAAAAAGCCTTCCCTGCCGATCGGGGTTTCCCGATGCGAGCAACGCGAGTGTTGGAGGTTCGCGGCTACGTTCGCGACGCTCTGTGTGCTCACGAAAGCACCGCGAGACGATGACAGGCATCGCCGCAACCTGCACGACCACAGGACTTACAGAGGGTAAAAAATGCTCTGACTGCTATGCTATTCTTATCGCACAGGCAATAATTCCCGAAAAGCCGCACACCGAGAGCGATTGGATCATTGACATCGCGGCGACGACCGAGCTTGAGGGCGAAAAGCACACCGAGTGCACCGTCTGCGGCGCAACTGTCCGCACTGTCGCGATCCCCTGCTCCAGCTCCGAAGGACTCCTCTTTAGACTTAATTCCGACAGAAAAAGCTACACCGTGGTCGGGATCGGCACCTGCACCGACACGAAGCTGATAATTCCGAGCAAATATAATGGACTCCCCGTAACGGCGATCGGCAACGATTTTGTAAAGGGCAACGCCTCGATCATCAGTATCAATATCCCTGACAGTATAACAAATATCGGCAGTAATGCGTTCTCTGGTTGCACCTCGCTGACGAGCATAACTATCCCCGACAGCGTAACGAGTATAGGCCAATTTGCGTTTTATGATTGCACCTCGCTGACAAGAATTTGCTACAACGGCACGAAGGCACAGTGGAATTCTATTAGAAAAATAAATCATTGGAACATCTCCACCGGCAACTGCACGATCTACTGCACCGACGGCAATATTTCTAAATAACCCAACACAAATCAAGCCCCGACTCCTTGAGTCGGGGCTTTTGATACTTTGAGGGTAAATTTACGCGTGTCGGGTACTTGCGGCCATTTTTGTTTTTTGGGTATTGACAAAAGTGAACATTTGTTCTATAATGGTTATACAAGCATCTATGTGTGGTAAAAAATCCGCAAAAATCGAGGAAGGAGGAGGAAAATGGCAAGAAGATCAAATGATCGCGAGGCGATACGTGCGTTCAGGCAATACGCTCGTCTGGGACTCGGCGGCTTTGGTTCAAAAAGCGGCGATCCACCCACAAAATATGGCTCTACGGGGCTGTCGGTGGCAAAAAAATACCTGCTGATCGAGGCACTCTGCCCCACGGAGCGGTCGCGGCTCGACCTGCTGGCGGCGCACGACACCCTGCGACTGCTCGAGCTGAACGGCGAGCGCGAGGTGCTCGAGGCGGTCGAGGCGATATATCTCCGCTCGCTTGGGCGGCGCGGCAGTGAGGAAACGGCGCGCGTATGGAGATTTGCTCGCGAGCATTTTTGCGACGTGCGGACGGTCTATCGGAGGCTTGAGCGTGCAAGGCGGCTGTTTTTGGCGGTGAGGGGGAGAGAAACAAATTCATAGCTCCCCGCTCTCCAAAAGATTGGATTTTTCTACGATTTTTGCCCGTTTTTTCAAGAGTAGAAAAATTAAAGGATTTTTTTGCTAATTAAAGTTTTCCACAGGCTTTTTACACAGCCCCTCCGAAAAAATCCCGATTTTACGATGTTTTCCACAGTTTCCACAGAGTTTTCCACAGGTCTCGCAGTTTTCCACTGTGAAATTTCATACATTTTTGTTGTAATTTGTCGAAATGATTTCTTGTATTTTTCTATTTTTTCATCAGCAAGAAAATAATGTTGACAATCGCGCCGTTTTGTGGTAAAATTGAGAAAAGGCGGTGATTAAATGTCTAAAATTTGTTGCTTCACGGGACACAGAAGCCTAACATACGCAGAGAGCGAGCTCGCCGCGTCGAGGCTCAAAAAACTAATTCCTCGCCTTCTTGAGGAGGGCTACACGGATTTTCGCACAGGCGGAGCGGTCGGTTTTGACGCGCTCGCGGCTCTCCAACTGCTCGACGCGCGTGAAAAACACCCCGAGATCAAGCTCCACCTCATACTTCCCTGCAAGGATCAGGACCGCGGATTTTCCGACATCCAGCGCCGCGTGTACCACTACACGATTCGCCGTGCCGACAGCGTCCACTACCTGCAGGACTCCTACAGCTCGGGCGTGATGCTTGCACGAAACCGCGCGCTCGTCGACGGCTCCGACCTCTGCATCTCGTTCATGACGCGCCTCTCGGGCGGAACGTACTCCACGGTCAGCTACGCGCGCAAATGCGGCATCCGTACCGTCAACCTCTACACGGCAAAGCAGGAATGGATCTGAAAAGCCGAATTTCAAATAAAATCAAGCCCTCCGTAGCATCTCGGAGGGCTTTGCTTTTCAATAAAACCCCAACTCTCGTTGGGGTTTTGTGTTGTTTTTTTCGTGGGACATCTCATCCGCCGCCGCTGCGGTTCTCCTTCTCCCACCGGAGCACCGCCCATTTTGGCATTATGCTATGCACATCTCGCAGGCAGGTTGGACCGTCGGGGAAGCCGATTCCTACAGGATCTGTGCTATTTTTGAGTCCTACAATGGGGATTTGGTCGGTGGTGGGCGTTTGCTTTCGTGAGGATATTAAAAAAGGAACATTCAAGGTGATCAAAAAACTGAAAGGGGAAAACGCTACGCGTTTTCCCCAAAAATTCAGTTAGGTTTACAGTTCCGAGTTACGGATCTGCATTAAGATCCTATTCAGGATCGAGAGTAAATTACTTCTCGGTTGTTCCTGCCTTTGCAGCCTCAAACTGAGCGGTGATGTACTCGGTGCTGATAGCTACGAGTGCATCCTCAGTATTAGCGTTAAGGATCTCCTTATTCATAGCCTCGTAAGCTACAACGATTCTGTCTCTTACGTCCTCGTTACCCTCGCCTGCGATGTATGTAGCCTTGATTGTCTCAAGTCTATCGTATGCCTGCTTCTTTGCGGGGAAGAGAAGGATCTTAGCGTAGAGTGCTACGTAGTCATTCTCGTCGTCCTCAGCCTTTGTATTGTCAACCTCAACAATAACTGCGTTAGCGTCGTGGTCCTCAGTTACATATACAGCGATCTTATCAGCAAGATCAGCAAGGTTAGCATCGAGGTCAACGTGCACGAATGTATTCTCGTTAATGAGAACTATAAGCGCACGGATAGCGTCAAAGTTAGCTACGATAACGCCGTGGAGCTCATCCTTAGCATTGATAGCGTCTCTGTCGTCCTGAACGGTGTGAGTAAGACCAAGAAGTCCCTCGATGTCGGAATCAACAGCGCACTTCTCAAGGAGTGCCTCAAGTGCATCCTGAGCAGCCTTAATGCCCTCACCGGAGCTGATGGTAACTTCTTCATCTATAGCATCAATAGCGGTATGAAGATCGTCGTGAAGATCCTTAAGAGCCTCAAGGTCCTCTTCGAACTTATCAGACTTTGTCTTGAAATCAACCTCTTTTACAAGGGGCTCATTTGCCTCGTCGATTGCATAATCGGTCTTCCAAGCTGCGATGGAAGCGGTGATATCAGCAAGCTCAGTCTTATTATCAACACTGAGAACGCCGTCAAATCCTTCGATCTGAGCATTGATCTCGTCAGCCTTTACGCCTGCATTGGTAAGAACACCAACGCGGTCCTCAGCTACTTCGAGCTTAGCAAGGTGATCAGCAACACCATCAATAGCGTTAGCCTCGGTCTCGCCGTCTACGCAAACTGCAACAAGTGCATCGTATGCGTCGCGAGCAGCGGTTACCTTATCAAAGTTGCCGCCCTCAAGGCTCTCGTGAACGATAGTATCGGGGATCTCGCAGCCAAGGAATGTTTCTACAAGCTGAGCAACATGGCTCTTGTAGAGGTCATCCTGAAGCTTAGCGACCTCATCAACAAGATCTCTCTCGCCGAAGTTCTTGAACGAATTCCAAATAGCCTCGTCCTCAACCTCGTCGAAACGTCCAAGATAATCAACAGCAGCCTGAACCTTATCGTCGTCGCGTCCGAAAACGGGACCCTCATCAGCCTTAGCAGCGTCGATGAGCTTAGCAAGCTCCTCGTCGTATCTGTTAGCTCTGATCTCGTCAACAGTGTCAAAGTAATCGTCAACAATAGCACCTACCTCAGCATCGGTCCTTGCTCTGAGAATAGCAACGATAGCTGCATCGGTAGCGGTCTCAGAGGTCTTAACGAGCTCTGCACGAGCCTCCTCGTCCTCAACGTCAAAGAGATGAGCGTTGTCAACGATGTCTCTGTGAGCCTTTACAACCTTCTGAATTGCGGGATAAGCTGCCTCTGTGCAGTTGTCCCAATCATCAATGGAGATCTTGGAGCCTGTGAGCTCGTTGATCTTGTTGTTAGCCGCCTCAAGGTCGGACTTGGAGCTGTTAAGTGCGGACTGAAGATCATTCAATGCGCCCTGGAGCTCCGTAATTTTGTTAGCCGCATCTTCAATAGCCTTGTTAGCTGCGTCGATCTTAGCCTGAGCCTCTTCGTTCGCCTTCTTATTAGCGTTATCCGCAATAAGAGCGATGCCCGTAGAAGCAAGAAGCACTACAACAACGATCAGGGCTATGAAAGCGATGAGTTTGTTTTTGTTTGTAAACATTCTTAAACCTCCATTTATAAGAATTACAGCGTTATTATACACCAAATGCAAAGTGTATGTGTGAATAAGGTTTTGCTCATTTATGAACAAAATGTTAAAATTGGTTAAGGGTAGTAACAATTTGCCAAAAAGGCGTATTTTTCGCCCGTTTCGCACCGATTTTTACATATTATATATACCGCGCGTGATGTGAAGGAATCATTTTCCAACGCAGAAATGTGAAAATATCTCCGCTACGACGTCCTCGCCGACCTCCCTGCCGTCGACCTCCGAGATGCGTGCGACCGCAAGCTCGAGATCCACGCCCGCAAGGTCCGCAGAGAGTCCCGACTCGAGCGCGCGCAGGGCAAGCTCAAGGTGCTCCGCCGCTCCCGATAACGCCGCATACTGACGTGCGTTTGCGATCACGGCGTCGTTGCGCAGGTCAAGCTCACCGTCAACGAACAGCCTGCCTATCAGCTCTCGCAGCTCCGCGATTCCCTCTCCGTCTCCATCTCCGCTCCTTGCACAGGTGCTTACGATGTGAGGCGAGATTTCACGAAGCTCCTCGGCATTTATCGTAGGATATTTATCATTTTTGTTAATGATTATTATCTTTTCTGCACTTTTTGTCTTAATATCGTCCAACATTTTGCGGTCATCCTCATCAAGCTCGCGCGAGCCGTCGAGCACCGCAAGTATCAGCTCCGCACCGTCCAGAGCATCAAGTGCACGGTCAACGCCGATCCTCTCGACCGTGTCCACCGTATCGTGAAGTCCTGCCGTGTCCGTAAGCCGCAAGGTCGCTCCGCCGACGCTCACCGTCTCCGAGAGCAGGTCGCGCGTCGTTCCCTCAACATCCGTAACGATCGCCGCCTCTCTGCCGAGCAACGCATTGTAGATACTGCTCTTGCCGACGTTCGGCTTTCCGCAGATGACCGTCCGCACGCCCTCCATTACGGCGTGCCCCGTTCTGTACGTGCTGCGAAGCGTGCGCACCCGTGAGAGCAGTTCTCCCGTCCGTGCCGCCATTTCCTCCGTGCTCATGTCCGCAAGCTCCTCCTCGGGATAATCGACCACCGCATACACCTGCGCGATCAGACCGATGAGGTCGCTGTGCAATTTTTCGCACGCCGAGGTCAGCCTACCCTCCATCCCCGAGCGTGCGAGCCTCAGCTGTGAGTCGTTCTGCGCCTCGAGCAATGTTCCGAGAGCCTCCGCACGCGAGAGCGTGAGCTTGCCGTTGACGAACGCGCGCCGTGTGAATTCACCTGCCTGCGCCGCCCTTGCACCTGCCGCGAGCACCACCTCGAGCACCCTCTGCGTAATGTATGCACCGCCGTGGCAATGGATCTCCGCGGTGTCCTCACCCGTGAACGAGTGCGGTGCGCAAAATCTGACCGCAAGGCAGTCGTCGATTGCCTCGCCATCGCAGATCACGCTTCCGTACACCAGCCTGTTCGGTGTAAGGCTCGAAAATTCCTTGCCCGAGGCGGCACGAAACACTCGCCCTGCGACCTCAAAGGCGTTGGAGCCCGAGATGCGTATCACAGCGACTCCGCCCCTGCCCCTCGGCGTGGAGATAGCCGCCACGGTATCAAAAAAATTCATTTCCTTCAATCCTCCGAAACAGCCCCTCCCTCTCCGCGGCGCGGTATAAAACCCCAAGCCGCAAGGGATCTGTATTACTTCCTTATAACGTCCACGCCGACGTACTTTCTGAGTACCTCGGGCACTACAACGCTGCCGTCAGCGAGCTGGTTCTGCTCAACGAGTGCAGGAAGTACACGGCTCGTTGCGAGTCCGGAGCCATTGAGCGTGTGCACGAACTCAAGCCTGCCGTCTGCGCGTCTTACTCTGATCATACCCCTGCGCGCCTGATAGTCGCGTGCGTTGGATACCGAGGAAACCTCCTTGTATCCGTTCATCGAGGGAATGTTGATCTCTATATCGTAGGTGCGAGCCATGGACGCAGAGCAGTCCTCAGCCGCGAGCTTTACAGTCCTGAAGTGGAAGCCAAGACCTGCAACGAGTGCCTCTGCCTTGCCGACAAGCTCCTCGAAGGCCTCGTCGCTCTTCTCGGGCAGGGTGTATTGGAACATTTCGACCTTGTTGAACTGATGTCCGCGTACCATTCCTCTCTCGTCCGAGCGGTATGAGCCTGCCTCGCGACGGAAGCAGGGCGTGTAGCTGAACAGCTTCTTCGGAAGGTCTGCCTCGGTCAGTATCTCGTTCCTGTAAAGGGATGCGAGAGCCGCCTCAGCCGTCGGGAGCATATATCTCTGACGGTTGTCGGTGGGATTTTCGATCTTGTATACCTCGTCCGCAAACTTGGGGAACTGACCTGCCGTAACGCCGCACTCGTACTCGAGCATGTGGGGCGGAAGGATCAGCTCGTAGCCGTCTGCCCAGTGTGTGTCGATGAAATAGTTGAGAAGCGCCCATTCGAGCTTCGCGCCCATTCCGCGATAGATCCAAAAGCCCGAGCCCGAAAGCTTCGTGCCGCGCTCGTAGTCGATAAGACCGAGATCCGTGCAGAGATCCACGTGATTTTTAGGCTCGAAATCGAATTTGTGAGGCTCGCCGAAGTAGCGGATAGGCTCGTTGTTCTCCTTGCCGCCGGGCTTGAGATCGCGGTCGGGAAGGTTCGGAAGTCCGAGCATCCAGCTCTGAAGCTCCACCTCGGTGTCCTTGAGCTCGGCGTCGATCTCCTTCGTGCGTGCACCCAGCTTCTTCATCTCCGCAAAGATCTCCGAAACGTCCTTGCCCTCCTTCTTGTATTGGGGAATGAGCTTGTTGACGCGGTTCTGCTCCGCCTTGATCGTCTCCGTCTCGGTGATCAGCGAACGACGTCTCGCGTCAAGCTCGAGTATCTTCTCAATGTCCTCGCGCGCGTCCTTGCCCTTTATCGCAAGGCGTGCTATTACCTCCTCAGGATTCTCCTTGATGTATCTGATGTCAAGCATTTTTTGTCTCCTTTGCTTTTTGTATATTTGTTTTATGCCTTTATATATATATCTCCGACTTTCTGTGTTGAAAATTATACCATATTTCCGCGCGGTTGTAAAGTGCTTTTTGAAAATATAAGCGAAATTTTGCTCAACTTCGGATTTTTGAGAAAGTCTTGATCCTTCGCTCACTCCCCCGCGCCGACGTTGACGTCCCCCCTGTCCGCCTCACATAAAAATGAGAGCCCGCACCCTCCCTTTCGCCGTTTTCCCTTCCCCGAGGATCTTTAAGATGAATTTTTGAAATGCTTGAAATCAAATCGCTAAATTGCGATATGTGCCATAGCCTGCGCGCAGTCGCGTATGGGGGAACGGTCGCGAAAATTCCGCAGGTTTGGGTGCGTGCGGTGGGATTTTGTGAATTGCAAGTTTATATAAACAACGGGCGGTGTCCTAAACCCCTGCGCGCAGTCGCGTATGTGGGAACGCTCGCGAAAATTTCGCAGGTTTAGGTGCGTGCGGTGGGGAGATTTTCGAGCGAAAGTTACTTTTGTGAAGAACCGACTCATCAGTCG
>CAYPRM010000021.1:0-24449 GCA_964413365.1 uncultured Lachnospiraceae bacterium
AGAGCCGCTATTGCAGCCTTAAGCTCTGCCTCGGTTCCGACAGTCATCTTGGGTGTGGTCTTTGCGATGCTGATCGTGATATTGCCGAGAGCCTTCGATGCGCCGAGAGGCTCGCTTGTGGGATCAATGCTGAAATCCGTCGTCGCCGAGGGAGCAGAAAGTACGCCCTCGTTCGTTGTCTGACGGTAGCTGTCGTCGTCCGCACTTTCAATAATGAGCGACGACTTGGTGAAAACGCCGTCAATTCCCGAGACGCTCGGTGTGAACTTGAAATCGGCGTCGATCTCACAGTTTGAGTGGTTGGTAACGGTGATCGTCGCCTTCTCGCTCGTGTCCCAACCCCTTGCGATGGGGTTGTCGTAGGTGTGAGTTGCGGAGTTCCATGTGCCCTTTGAGCCGACATTGTACGTGAACTTCATCTGCGTCCACACGATATCGACAGAAATGACCGCAGCAGGAGCGTCAGCAGGCTTGAAATCACCGTTAACACCGAGGTCGTAGCTTCCGCCCTCGTTGCCCGTGTCCGTTCCGCTTCCTCCGCTCGCATTGATGTCCGCCGCAAACGCAGGAACTGCGAACGACGCCACCATAGTGAGCACAAGAAGCGCTGCTAAAATTTTCTTCATAAGGATCTTTTTTCTCCTTTCGTTTTTTCCCCTCACCACCGTAAGGGGTATATTAAAAACCGTCGTGGTATATAAATGACGTTATTTTACTTGATAATCAAGCTTTCAAAGCACTTAAAAGAGATTCTCTTGCAATCCTCCCCCTCCCCGTGGTTATCAGCCACGGGGAGAAACACATTCGTTACGTGTTGGGAACGATCTTGCCGAAGCGATTAGCTATCAGGGGTTAGTAGTCTGTTTCTGAGAAATGCTGACTACGATCTTTCCTATTGTAGCAAGAGTGGTATTGGACTCGTTAAGAGTGCCGCTGAGGTCGAGTGTAGCTACCTTCTTAAGGCTCTCGTCTGTGGTCGTCTTACCAACTGCGGAGGGAAGGCTGAAGCTGCCGTTGTTGAACGAGCCTCTTACTGTCTCGAAGCCCTGATTTGCAGTAAACGAGAGTGCCACATCAACATCTACGCTCGAGTGATTGAAAATGGTGACGGTGTTTCCTGTTGGTACCCAGTCAGTCTGAGTATTGTCGTCATAATCGTGAGTACCGGGGTTCCAAACGTGGTTACCTGTGGTCGTGTACACGAACTTCATAGCACCCCAGCTGATATCAACGGAGATGCTCTCCACCTGCTGGCTGTTATCTGCGTACTGTCCGCTGACGTTGATATCGGTGTTTCCACCTGTGTTTGTAGCAGCGAACGCTACTGTTGCCATCGTGAACATCATAACGAGGGCGAGTGTGATTGCAAAAAGCTTTTTCATTTGTTTTTCTCCTTTAAAAATGTTTTTTTATATTTATCTCCTAAGAGTAAATACCTTGTGTTTAGTCTTACTTCTCCACAACGTAGAGTGTAAGCTCTCCCTTTGCCTCGACCATGGACTTTTCATTGTCCGCGGAGTAGGACTGAACGAGCAGCTCGGCATTGTAGCCGCCAACACCGAGGAGCTTCTTCGCCTCGCTGCTGAAATTAAGCTGTGTCACAGAATTTCCGGGCTCGATAAGCTCGGAGCTTGCGACATAGATCTTTTCGCCCGTCTGATTGTTCGTAACGATAATGAAGATGCGAACGTTCTGGTTGGACGCATTGGGGTTAGCGTAGTAGAGCGTAACCTTATCCGTGGACCTGTTTGCGGTTGCGGTCGTGCCGTATGTAACGCGCATCGCACCGCCGCCCTCGGGACTGTCTATCTTCGTGCTGTCATCGCCATCAATAGGCTTCTGGTTCGGATCCGTTCCCTGAGGGGGATAATCGGGTGAGATAGGACCGTCATCATTGTCGCGGAAGAATACCGCCCAGAGTGTGATTGCTATGCAGATCAGTATGCCTATGATAAGAGCTACGATCAGCGCCTTTTGCTTTTTGTTCATATTATATTTCCTTTCAAGAAATTATTGATATATTTACCTTTTAGATATCATTCCGCTCGGCTGATGCTGATGGTTACCGTTCCTATCTGCGTGCCGTTCAGAGCCGTAGTCGGCTTGCCCTGGAGCGTGAGTAGCATAAGCTTATCGTATCCCACATCCAGCGTGCCCTTAGAATTCGTAATCGTGCCGCTTACTCCTTCGATCGTCATATTCACAGTCGCAGTGTACGATATCTTTGTCGTACCGACGTTTGCGATCCAAATTCTCCCGGGGTTGGTCTGGTCGACGTCCCAACCGTATTTTGAGTAGGAGTGCGTCGTCGGATCCCACACCTTGTCAGTGTACGTGAACTCCATCGAGTCCCACGCGATATCCACCGTAACGTATTCGGGCGATCCCGTCTGCTCGAGCCTGATAGCCCTGTTCGTCGTGTAGAGCGTGTCGTCGATCGGGGGAGCCTTCAGGTTGATATTTCCATAAGTACCCGCATAAACATTGAATTCGACCTTATCGTTCAGTACGGGGACAAAGCTGAACGCACTGATCCTTCCAACACCAAAGACCGTTCCGCCGCCTATCTTGATATCACCCACCGTTGCGGTGCTACTGCTCGACTTACCGAAGGCGTAGTCGCCGCTGCCGACGATCGCACTGACATACACATTTCCCGTTGTGGGATCGGGATCGATAATGATATCTCCGACGGATCCTGTGGAGTCCCTGCCCGCACCGATGCCGATAGCCATTTGGCTGTTCATCATTGTCCTGCCGCCCGTGATCTCGATGCTTCCGATAGATCCCGCCGACTCATAACCAAGTCCGATGCCTGTGTTGTAATCATAATTACTGTATATTGTAACCGTGCTTCCTGTGAGCTTGATATGCTCAATGCTCGAGTCTTCTCCCGATTTTCTGCCCGAGCCAATGCCCGTGTTGTAACTGGAAAAAAGCTGCATTGACACATTGCTGTTCGTTATATCTATGCTCCCCGCGGTGCTGTGTTTGGATTCTATTCCCTCTCCGATACCTGCACCGGAGGAGTTATGGTTGATCATGACTGTGGAATCGGATATATTTATTATTCCGCATCCTCCGTTATACGCGCCGCCGATGCCTGCGCCCAATAAACCTGCCTCAACGTTGAGCGTAGCATTCTTTATCGTTATGTTAGCGCCGACATTCGTACTGCTCTGTATCGCGCCTCCGATGCCTGCACCATCACGATTTCCCACTGCCTTGACATTACCGCCCGTAATATCTATCGTAAGCAAAGTCTTGATATCCAAGTAATGCGAGCCTATACCCGTGCCGCGTTCACCTGCGGTAGCATCTATATCACCGCCCGTGATCTTAATGTCCAGCGTCGAGCCTTCGCCGGAGCAATTATATCCTCCACCGATGCCCTCACTCCAAGATCCGCCCTGTGCGGTAACGGTTCCACTGTTTATGGTGATGTCGATATCCCTTACGGTGGAAGAGTAATTCTCTCCTCCGCCGATTCCTGCGCCATCTTTACCTCCCGTTGCGTTGACAGTGGCATTCGATATCGTAATGCTCAGCTTCTCACTCGAAAAGCCGTCGCCAATGCCTGCAGCGTTTTCTCCGCCCTGTGCGGTGATCGTGCCACCGGTTATATTAATGGTACAATTTTTTGTTTCGCGCGCCGATCCAATGCCTGCGCCATTTTTGCCACCCCTCGCATTGATGACACCGCCACTGATGTTGACGATGCTGGTGGTAGTTCCTCGCGCTCCTCCGATGCCTGCGCCTGCAAAAGCATCGCTCCAGCTGGCTGCGTTAATGTATCCGCCGCGTATCGTTACTATGGAGTGTATTCCCATCTCTCCTGCGCCGATTCCTGCACCCGTGATCGAGGTAGCGGTTATAGCACCGCCGTTGATCGTTACGTTAGTACTGCCTTTAAAGCCGCCACCGATTCCTGCGCCGACTCCTGCAGCTGCAGATATAACGCCGCCGTTGATCGTTATAGCACCCGAGCTATGGTCCGTATCGAACGAAGCACCGATGCCTGCACCTCGATCCGAAGCGTTGACGTTCAGCCTTCCTGCCGCCGTTGCGGCAAGATCCGGCTCTCCGTTCTCATCGACCGTTATCTGCGACTGTGCGTATATCGTGAGGTTGTTCGGACTGCCGTTCGTGGGATCGTCGTCATCGTCCAAAACGCGTATAGCTCCCTCAATGCTCAGCGAGCTTCCGTCGGCAAGTATCAGGTGTACGTCTCCGTGGATCATGACCTCTACCAACCTATTCTGAGTACGTTTCATGACAACATCTCCCGAGACTATGTACCAGCCCTCATAGAGATTTATTATACTCTTGCCTGTCGAGCTCTCGATCGGAGTCGCTCCGACATGGCTCTTCCTTATAAATTGTCCTGTTGCTACATCGTAGTCGAGGTATTCTTCCGTTGTGCCGTTACATTCGCAGATGCCCTCGTCGTCATAGACGTGTGGCTCGTCGTAGGACTCACCGCACCAGAAGCAATGCACCGAGTGCACGTCGTTGTCCTTGGGTGCGACTATCTGACTCTGCGTGTGGTCCGTGCATTTTACCAAGCGTATCGCGCTCGCCACGGATATGTATCTTCTCGCCTCTCCGAAATTGTAGGGAGTGAGCGTTTCGAGCGTGTCGCCCGTCGCCGTGCGGAATTTTATATCGTCCGCGATCGTGAAATTTCCTGTAAGTGCGGTGTTTCCCGAGTCTGCCGAGATAACCATCTCATCAAAGCCCGTGATCTCTATCCTGTCATTGGTATTCTGTGCAAAAAATCCGATGCCCAAGGATGCGTTTGCCGTGATGCTTCCGCCTGTGATCCTCAACACCGCAGGTGTAGCCGTGGTATCCGTGTTTCCCACGTAGCCTATGGCAACGAAGTCATTGCCCGTAGCATTTATAATACCGCCGTTTATCGTGATGTCAGCAGATACGTAGCCGTTCCCACATCCGCCGATGCCTGCACCCCTGCCAAGCGGCCTTGCCGTAACGTTACCGCCGTTTATCGTTATCCTCTGTGGAGCAGAAGTGTACGCTGCGCCGATTCCTGTAACATAATAGGTGGTATCACTTGTACCGCCCGTTGCATTGACCGTTCCGCCGTTTATCGTGATGCTTCCCACAGTACCCTGTACCGTTCCTGCGCCGATGCCCGTGTTGTCCTTATTGCCCTTAGCGGTAACCTTGCCGCCGTTTATTACTATACTGTCGTAACCGCCCGACAGCGAGCCTCCGATATCTGCACCGTGCTCGCCCTCGGCGGTAACGCTTCCTGCATTTATCGTGATCGTTCCGACTTTCGTATCCCTACCCGAGCCGATTCCTGCGCCGTAGCTGTAGCTTCCGGCGGTGATGTTACCGCCGTTTATCGTAATGCTTCCTGCTTCTGCACCCTCATGGGCTCCGATTCCTGCACCGCCTCTGCTACCCCACGCCTTTACCGTGCCGCCGTTTATTATGATCGAGTCGACCGAGCAGTTCTCTATATCCCTGCCTCCTGCACCGATGCCTGCGCCGAATTCGCCGCAAGCGTCAACGTATCCGCCGTTGATGATGATGCCGTTCGAAGTATTACCGCCGATTCCTGCGGAGTAGTTTCCGTGCGTCGTGATGATACCACCGTTTATCGTGATCTTGCCTGCCTCGGATCCCCCTGTGCATCCTATGCCTGCCGCAGTTGCGCCGGAGTTTTTAGGTATGGTAAGCCTTCCTGTCTTGGTGCTCGTCTCGTCGATAGAGCCGTCCGCATTGTATACGGGCTCGCTCTGCGCCCAGATCGTGAAGGAGCTGTCGGAAAATACTATGATACTGTTTGATGCGTTAATGTTTAGAGCCGAGTCGTCCGCAAGCACGAGATTGACATTTCCCGTAGTGCTGATATTCCACGCAACGTCGTAAGTGCCACTGACGATGTACCAGCCATCCGTCATTTGAGTCTTGTTCCTATCAAAGATCGTCGCCGCCGTGGGAGCCTCTGCGGACCCGCCCGAGCTTCCGTATGCCGTGTTTGACGATTCGGTGTACCAATGGTTACCGCTTATCTTCGATGTGTCCGCGCTTCTGAGCCATCCTATGATAGCACCCGTATATTTGTACGAGTCGTCCGCATCGATTATCTTTCCGAAGTTGAAGCAGCCCGTAATACCGCCGAAGCTTGCGTTATTTACATATCCCAGAATACCGCCAAGATAAACGTTAGTTCCGCTCGAGCCCTTCTGAGATGTTACCGTGCCGAAGTTGGCACAGTCCTTTATCGTAACGTCCTCATTTGCATATCCCGCAATACCACCCACGCAGTCGTGGTTGTGAGCGGTGATGCTGCCGTAGTTAGCGCAGTCCTGAACGAGAGCGCCCGTCTGTGCCGAGCCGACCACGCCTGCTATGTGTCCCGTGTTGTCCGCCTTGACCGCACCGTAGTTGAAGCAACCGAGCACGGAGCTGTTCTTCATTCCCTTGCCCGCAATACCGCCGACGCAGGATGCCGCCCCAAGATCTATCTTACCGTAGTATCGGCAGTTCTCCGCGATCGCGGATGAGTCCTGACTGTTGACCGTTGCTCCGAGGCATCCGACGACACCGCCGATATGCTCAACGTTCGCATAGGTATTGTCGCCGTCCACTATGTTAACATAGGAGATGACGTACTCTATCTTACTGCCGCCATACGCATGACCGACCGCACCGCCGACGTAGTTCTGACCGTTAGTTGCGAGCGTGATCTCACCATCAACGGTGAAGTTGCGCACGGTCGCGCCGACTGTAGTGCCGAACAGACCTTGATAATTATATGTAAGATTTCCGTTGCCATAGCCGTTCTGCGCGGTTGTGAAGATCATATTGCTGACCGTGTAGCCGCGTCCCTCAAAGAAGCCCCTGAACGCACTGCCCTTTACACCTATCGGTGTGTGGGTAACGCCGTCAAGGTCGATGTCCGCAACGAGTACCGCGTTGACGTCGCCGTTACCGCTGTTTACGTGCTGTGCGAACCACTCGAGCTGAGCGGCCGTCGCGATCTCGTAAGCATCGTCGTTTACGCCGTCGCCGTCAAGGTCGTAGACTCCGACTGCGAGCTTTGGCTCCGTTCCCTGTGTGTACGTGCCGATCTGCGGAGTCGAGCCTGTGCCCGTTGCCGAGCCGCTCGAGCCGCCCGAGCCGCTGCCCGTGTCGGCAAACGCCCACGTCGGGATCATCGAAACGATCATCACCGCGCAGAGCAAAAGCGAAAGACTTCTTGTTTTAAGTGTTTTTCTATCCATATTTTGAGATTTCCTCCCATATTTTTACCTGATTTCAAGCGGCTTTTCCGTAAAAAGCCCTTTTCGAAATGATTATACCACATTCGGTGGATTTTTGCAATAGTTTTTGATAAATTTTCAAAAAGATGTGTTTTTGGGATAATTCATTTGCGAAATTCGACGAATCGCCCAATAATTGCGTCATTCGCTCGCTTTTTCGATTGATTTCTTGCCCAAAATTCGATAAAATGCAGGTATTTAAGTTGATTGATAGGCAAAAAATCTTTTTTAACTTTTTTTGAATTTTATCGCGCACCCCGTCTACTGCGCAGTCGAGCTGTATTTCATAACAAAAAGCTCCAGCGTTTCCTTTAATATGTCTATTTGCGACCTGAGGTAGAATTCGTCCTCAAAAAGCGCATAGTGAACGCACGCGCGGATCAATATGAAGATCAGGGGCGTCAGCTTGCGGTACGGTATGCCGAGCTTGCCCTCAAGGAGCTTTGCGTACTCCGTGTAACGCAGGTCGACTCCCGCAAAGAAGCCCCTCGCCCTATCCCTGTACCTCGGGTGAGTGTAGACCTGATACATCAGGCGATATTTTTTGCCATGCTCCCTCGCCGTCCAATACGGGATCTCGTCGATGAACCTCCACAGATCCGCAATGTCCACGGGAGCCTTGTTCATAAAATCCTCCTCGACCTTTTTCATGCAGTGCGCCGTCGAATCCACGATCAGCTCGTCGAGGTCGTTAAAATATGTGTATATCATCGAGGTCGTGTATCCGCAGTAGCTCGCCACCGAGCGAAGCCCTGTTCCGTGAAGTCCCAGCTCCGCGAATCCGTCAAAGCACCTCTCCATTATTTCAACTCTCTTGGCGTTCCATTGTTCTTCCGTGTAATTTGCCACTTTTTTCTCCCTCGCGTAGTTTTACTTGATTTTAGCTCGTTTTAGCTTGTTTAAGCTTGTTTTAGCTTGTTTTAGCTTGTTTTGATCAGGTTTTGATCAAGTTTATTCGTTCAGAACGTTCGTTATAAATGAAGTATACCACATATCGTACGGACTTGCAACCGTCAAATTGCAAAACCCGCAAAATAAGTGGATTTTTTGATTTTTTCAGTTTTTTGAGCTTTTTGACCTTTTTGACCTTTTTGACCTTTTTGATCAGCCGAGCATCTTGTTGATGTATGCGGCGATGGCGTTGTCAGTTTCACTCGTCTGGCGGAAGAAGTTCATATCGCCGATATTGAATATGACGCAGCCGCAATGTCCCTTGAACGTCGGGAAGCAAACGATGCTGAGGTCCTGACCTATCTCGGGGCTGTGGTCAACGATGTGGATCATCTCCTCAAAGAGTGCCGCGCGCTCGTAGGTGCGAAGCCATTTCTGATCCATGTTCGGGAAGATCGTGCCAAACGTGTTACCCACCAAAACCTCGAGCGAAACGCCCTCAAGCTCGGCAAGTGCGGGGTTTCCGTAGCGGAAGATCCAGTCCACCGCGTGGCTCTGCTCGTTGAAAACGATCTCAATGTCCGTAAAGGCAAAGGGCATCGTGTCGAAGGAGCGATAGTGCTCGGCGTATTCCTCGGGAGTCTTCAGCTCGTCGCGCTCGGCGAAACCGTGGATGATCTCCTTCTGTCTCTCCTGCAGGAGTGTGACGAACTCACCGCGCACGCGCTCAGCGTAGCGGAGGCTCTCGCCATTGCTCAGATTGACCGTATCCGTAACGCTGTGAACGGCGTAAACGGAGACAAGACAGCCGCGCTTGATCTTGATGAAATTCTCGTCGAGCATCTTCTCGAATTCCATGATCGTGGTTCTTGTCGGCAGAACATCTCCAGATGCAAGGTGAACGTAGGCAATGCCGTTTGTTACCTTGATATAGAGTATCTTGCGGATGTTGAGCGTTACCTCCTTCATTTCTGAATAAAAGGTGATCGATTTTGCGTTTTTCATTTTTCTACCTCACTTTTTTGTTCTGATGATGCCATTATACCATACTTTTGTCAAAAAAGCAATAGGGCAAAACGAATAGGTTAAAATTTTATGAAATTTCTTTTTCGGTAAGCTTTTGCCCGTTTTTCAAAAAGAAAATTGACAATTAAGCACGCAAGACACGATTTTGGGGCACGGCAAGCACAAAAATGCGGTGTTTTTCCCCTTTTCTCATTGGCGGAGCGGCATTATATTCAAAAGCACGAATAAAATTCCCCGTCGGCGCGCGGTTTTTGACGGATATGCATATTGACTTGACGCTCCGTGTGTGATAAAATATATTTTGAACAGGGGTGGCGTTTGTTATCCCTACCGCAGGCTCGTTATCCTGCGGCATTTCGGAGGTACACTATATATGTTTGATTTTTTTGATATTCTCGCGCTGATCGGCGGTCTATGTCTCTTCCTTTTCGGTATGAATGTCATGAGTGAGGGACTTGAGCGTCGCGCAGGCGGTAGTCTGAAGGCTCTCCTCGGCAAGCTCACCGATAACAAGCTCAAGAGCTTTCTGACGGGCGTCGGCGTTACTGCGGTAATTCAAAGCTCCTCTGCCACCACGGTCATGGTGGTCGGCTTTGTCAACTCAAAAATAATGACTCTGCGTCAATCCATCGGCGTAATAATGGGTGCGAACATCGGTACGACCGTTACGGCGTGGATCCTGAGCCTTGGCGGCATTTCAAGCGACAACACTCTTGTGCGTATGCTCAAGCCCTCGTCATTCACTCCCCTGCTCGCGCTGGCGGGCATCATTATGACGATGTTCTCGAAGTCCTCGAAGAAAAAGGACGTCGGCACGATCCTGCTCGGATTTTCAACGCTGATGTTCGGTATGGACGCGATGAGCAACGCCGTTTCGGGCCTTGCCGAGATACCCGAATTCCAAAATCTCTTTCTCATCTTCACCAATCCCATTCTCGGCGTGATCGTCGGAATGCTCGTTACCGCATTGATCCAGTCAAGCTCTGCGTCGGTCGGAATCCTTCAGGCGCTCAGTGCGACGGGTGCGATATCCTATGCGGCAGCTGTGCCCATCATTATGGGACAGAACATCGGAACGTGTGTTACGGCGATGCTCTCGTCCTTCGGCACGAACAAAAATGCAAAGCGCGCCGCTCTCGTTCACCTTTCCTTTAATATAATAGGCACGGCGATCTGTCTCTCCCTTTTCTGTGCGGCCTCGGCGATATTTTCTCCCGCGATACTTGGAGAATCCGCCTCGCACCTTGGAATTGCAGTCTGCCACTCCGCCTTCAATATTCTCTGCACGGCAATAATGCTCCCTGCCTCCTCGCTTCTTGAAAAGCTCGTTTACCGTCTGGTTCCCGAGGACAAGAACACCGAGAAGAGAGTTGAGCTTGACGAGAGGCTTCTTGCGACTCCTGCGATCGCTCTTGCACAGAGTGAGGAGCTTGCTCGCAGAATGGCAGGCGAGACGATCAGCTGCTTTAGGCTCAGTCTCGGAGCGATCTCAACCTGCTCTGCCGCCGACGCCGAGAGGATACGCGAGCTGGAGCGGACCGCCGACCGCTATGAGGACGTGCTCGGCACGTTCCTTGCACGCTTGAGCCGCAGTAAGATGACGGACTCCGACGGTGCTCGCATAACGATGATCCTAAAGGCGATAGGAGATCTCGAGCGCATCTCCGACCATGCCGTCAATGTACTTGAGGCGGTCGAGGAGCTACGCGACAAGGGTATTGAATTCACCGACCGCGCGCGCGCCGAGCTCGGAACGCTCTGCTCTGCGGTGGACGAGCTTCTGACTCTCACGGAGCGTGCCTTCATCGACGGAGATCTTCAATCGGCGTACAGCGTTGAACCGCTTGAGGAGGTCGTTGACGGGCTGAAGAGCACACTCAGAAACACCCACATCGTAAGGCTCAAGGACGGCGAATGTACCGTTGAAGCAGGCTTTATTTGGTCGGATCTGCTGACCGATCTTGAGCGTGTCGGCGACCATTGCTCGAACATTGCGCTCGGTGTGATCGACGCGAGCGACAAGAATATGAATGCGCACGAGGCACAGGATCACATCAGATACGAAAGTGCCGATTTCGCACAAAAGTACGCGGAATACGCAAAGAAATACGCCATCTGATCCCCAAAAAGCAGTACGAAGGAGGCTATCATGCCCGAATTTCACATTACAAAAGGCAACACGGTCATTGAAGATCAGGTCTTTAGCGGCTCGCATTACGCGCGTGAGCTGATGCCTGACGGCACGAAGAGAGGCACGTTCCGCTCCTACACGGTGCTCGTTGAGGCGGACAATGTGCTGTTCCGCAGATGCACATTTGAAAATTCAGCAGGCAGGGGCGAGGACGTCGGGCAGGCGATCGCGCTCTACCTCGACGGCGACGGGATCGTGCTCGAGGACTGTGTGCTACGTGGGCATCAGGACACTCTGTTTCTCGCGCCACTCCCCGAGCATGAGATGATACCGGGGGGATTTACAGGCCCCGGCGAGCACAGGGAGAGGGTAAGACGGACGTTCCACTTCAAGAGATGCCGCATCGAGGGCGGCGTGGACTTCATTTTCGGAGGTGCAACGGCGTATTTTGACGAATGTGAGTTTGTGAGCGTCGAGTCGGGATATGTTTTCGCTCCCTCAACTCCCGAGAGCGTTCCCGAGGGCTTTGTCGCAAGAAATTGCCGCTTTACCGCCACAGAAAACGTCCCCGACGGCTCGTGTTTCATTGCGCGCCCGTGGAGGGATCACGGCGCGGTGAGAATAGAGAATTGCGAGCTTGGCAGGCATATCGCTCCGCGAGGGTTTGACGACTGGGGCAAGGTGCATGCCCACTCCACCGTCCGCTTCACCGAGATCCGCTCGCGCGGCGTGGCTGCTCCCATCTCGCCATCTCAGCGTCCATCATACGTGAAATGTGAGATATAAAAATATATAAACGAAAGCCACCTCATCGAGGTGGCTTTTTGTGTATGTTGGGTGTTTTTTATCTCTGTATGTCGGATTTCAATGTAAGGAGGCTTCTGTGAGCGTCCGTTTTGGCAACACGGGCAGCGTGCGGTGTGGCAAGCCCCCGTTTTTAAGTCATTTTCTTTATATATCCATCAATTCGGACGGTGCTGCGGGATCATCGGGGAGTGTCTTGATCTTTGTTTTATAGATATAGGCAAAGAATACGACGCTGAGGATCATACAGACGATCTCGGAGATGGGGTAGGACCACCAGACGTAATTGACGTTTCCTGTGAGGGAAAGGAGGTATGCGACGGGCAGGAGGGTAACGAGCTGACGCCCGATCGAGACGATCATCGAGAGCGTGCTATATCCAAACGCTTGGAAGACCGCTCCGCAGATTATCGAAAATCCTGCGAAAATAAAGCTTATCGAGATAATGCGCAATGCAGGAACACCCACGCTCTCTATCGCCTCCGTGCTAAGGCTGAACATCTGCAAAAACAGATCCGGGAATAGCTGGAACAGGGCAAATCCGAACAGCATAAAGCTGACGGCGTACACGAGACCGAGCTTGACGGTCTTGGTTATCCTCTTTTTCTTTCTCGCACCGTAGTTATAGGAAATAATGGATATCATTCCGTTATTAAATCCGAACACGGGCATGAATACGAAGCTCTGAAGCTTGAAATAAACTCCAAAGATGTTGACCGCGTACTGCGAGAGGGGCATGATGATCTTATTGAACGTTGCGGTCATAAATGAGCCTATGGAGTTCATTATGATCGAGGGGAGACCGATATTGAATATCTCGCCGATGATCTTGACGTTCGGCAGAATATTGTGCGCCTTAAGTCTGACCTCTTTATTATACCTGATATGCAGGAGCGAGCCTGTCAGTCCCGAGAGGATCTGACCTCCAACGGTCGCTGCCGCCGCGCCTGCGATGCCCATCTCGGGGAAGCCGAGCCAGCCGTTGATGAGAATGGGATCGAAAATAATATTGAATATCGCTCCAACGAGCTGTGTGATCATTGAGAGCGTGGTCTTGCCCGTCGCCTGCATATATTTTTCGTGGACGACCTGACAGAAGATCCCGAACGAGAAGATAAAGCATATCCTCAGATATGTAACGCCCATCTCGATGACCTGAAGCTTACCGCCCTCGAGGGATATATCCGCGCTCATCATCTCCATATAGGGACGTGCGAGCGCCGTGCCGAGGGTGGCAAAGATGATATAGCACATTATGGCAATAAAAAAGCCCTGTCCGGCTATCTTATCCGCCTTTTTTTGATTTCCGAGTCCGAGATTTCGCGAGATCAGAGCGTTGATTCCAACGCCCGTTCCGACGGATACGGCTATCATAAGGTTTTGCGCGGGGAAGGCAAGATTTACGGCGGTAAGCTCAAATTGCTCGGGGCTGATGCCTGCGACAAAGAGTCCGTCGATGATGTTGTACAGTGCCTGTATGAGCATCGAGAGCATCATGGGCACCGACATTGATAAAAGTAGCTTGTTTTCGGGCATTACGCCCATTTTGTTTTCTTTGGTTGACGTGTTCAACTTCATTCTCCTAAAAATATTAATATTAACATATTATTATACCACAGTTTGTGAAAAAAATCAAGCCGTATTTTCTGTTAATAATCCATTAACAATGTTAAGATTTCCTCAATTATTGTTGAAAATCTCAAAAATCACCTTGACAAATACAAAAAGTTGAATATAATTAAAGTAAGAAATTATATCTTTTGTAAAAAGGAGGGGATATTATGAACAAGGTCTTTACCAAAATTTTCAAAAAAATAAGGACTGAATTTTTCACCATACCCAATCTTCTTTCGATCGTGCGTCTTTTGCTGATACCGCTGATCGTCTACCTCTACGTCTGGGTGCGTAATAACATCCTCGCAGTCGTGCTCGTTGCACTCTCTGCGCTGACGGACGTCGTCGACGGCTTTATCGCAAGACGGTTCAATATGATAACGGATTTCGGAAAATTTCTCGATCCCCTCGCAGACAAGCTGACTCAGCTCAGCGTTATGGCGTGTCTCATCACGCGCTTCCACCTTATGGCGATCCCCTTTACCGTGCTCGCCCTCAAGGAGGCAGGCTCTCTCGTCATGCGCTTCTTCCTCTTCAAGAAGACGGAGCGTGTCGACAGCGCACGCTGGCATGGGAAGCTCGCGACGGTGCTTATCGTATGCACCATGGCTCTCCACATGATCTGGGACAGCATCTACCCCACGGTTTCCGTGTGCGCAATAGTCATCTGCACGGGATTTATGATCTTTTCCGCCGCTCTCTACACTGCAGACTGCATCAAGGAATACGGACAGTCGGAATAGGATCTGAATCTATTTATGAAAACAATTAAAAGCAATATCAATATCGGAAAAAGCGTTATGTACGCCGTTCAGGGTGCTATCGTCGGGATCGGCGCGATCCTCCCGGGCATCAGCGGTGGCGTTCTCTGCGTCGCCTTCGGGCTGTTCGAGCCAATAATGGAGCTTCTTACGCATCCCAAGGAGTCATTGAAAAAGAACAAGGATATGCTCGTACCCTTCATTATCGGCTGGGTGCTCGGCTTTATATTGCTCGCCAAGGTGGTGGAGGTCTTCTTCTCCTTTGCGCCCGACGTTGCGATCTTCCTTTTCTTCGGACTCGTGTGCGGCACGATCCCCGATATGTTCAAGCACGCCGAGGAGTCCAATAGGTCGATGAGCTGGACGCCGTTTATCATGTCGCTCTCCGCATCGTACATATTCTTTCATATCATCGAGGCGGGCGAGCTTATCGACCTGCCCGAGAACTTCCTGACCTTTATGTTCTGCGGAGTCCTCTGGGGACTGAGCCTTATCGTTCCGGGACTCAGCTCGTCAACATTGCTCATATATCTCGGACTCTTTGAGCCCCTCACCGAGGGCATATCGAGTCTTGATATAACCGTTCTCTTCCCCTTTGTTATAGGAATAAGTGCAACGGTCGTATTGCTCGCAAAATTCGTTAATATGCTCTTCAAGCAGCACTATGCGCTCATTTCACGCATAATTCTCGGCTTCGTTATCTCAACGTCGCTGAAAACTCTACCCCACAATTTTTCAAGCGTGTGGAGCATGATCATCTCGGTGGCGTGCTGTGCACTCGGATTTTTGATCGCGATCCTTATGGATAAGGCGGATAAAAAGACGCAAAGAAACACCGAAAAGCTCCCCGACGCCGAGAGCGTCAACACTGATGACAACTGACAGGAGGCAGAAAATTTGCGATTTATAGGATTTTATGACTACACAGTCTGGCTGACTTATATCAGCTTTCTCTCGTCCCTTGTAGGCATTATCTCGGCATCAAAGGGCAACACCGCCATCGCCGTGCTCTGCCTGCTCATCTCGGGATTTTGCGATATGTTTGACGGCATCGTCGCAAGGACCAAAAAGAACAGGACCGACGATCAGAAGAATTTTGGTATACAGATAGATTCGCTCTCCGATCTCGTGGCATTCGGCGTGCTCCCTGCTATGATCTTCCGCTCGCTCGGCGTCCGCGGTACGGTCGGCATGGCAATACTCCTTTGCTATACGCTCTGCGGACTTATAAGGCTCGCGTACTTCAACGTTCTCGAGATCCGCAGACAATCCGATCCCGACGAGCAGGCATGCGCGCACGAATTTCGCGGTATGCCGATAACATTTTCGGCTGTTATCACACCGCTCACCTTCCTTGTCGGAAAGCTCCTTCCGAGCAACGTGAGCATCTACGCCTACTTCGTTATCCCCGCGCTCATGGCGTTCTTCTTCGTCCTCAATGTCAGAATTCCCAAGCCCGACATCGGCAAGCTCATTTTCGGAAGGAAAAAGAATTGAATTTTTACATAAAAAAATCAAAACCACCTCGATGAGGTGGTTTTGATTTTATTAAACGTAAAGAAGAATATTACAGATGATTCCTGCAACGAGCATTGCAAGTCCTATCCAAAGTGTCTCAAAGGGCACTTTTTTTCTTTTTTCCTTCTTTTCCATTTTATACTCGTAGTATCCGCCCTTACTCACGTCCTTTTTGATGGGTGTGAAAAGGTAGATCACCGATTTCAGTCCATAGGCGAGTATATCGAAGAATCCCGTCGTGGATATCCAAATCAGCGCTCCGATACCAAGGTTGAGAAATCCGACGACGAACAGAGCGTCCGACACCGCCCAGAGCACGGGTATTGACTCGAGCCCTGCAGGTGGGGTATTATATCTATACACCGCGACAGCCACAGCCAGCGCGATATCCGCCGCGAGTGTTGCCGCACGTCTTGCCCAGATTATCTTCTTCTGAGTATCCATTACTTCAATTCCTTCTTATACTGCTCAAACTCGGCAGTATTGCAATGTACGAAGTGTCCGGGCTTGATCTCGCGAAGCGTGGGGCCCTCGACGCTATAATCATGGGATGCAAGAGGATTATAGACAATTCTCTTTCTCTGCTTCTCATAATCGGGATCGGGCAGCGGTATTGCCGAAAGCAGGGATTTTGTATAGGGGTGCAGGGGGTTGAGGAAGAGCTCGTCCGCATCTGCAAGCTCTACGAGCTTACCGTAATACATAACGCCTATTCTATCGGAGAAATACTTTACGACCGAGAGGTCATGCGCGATAAAGAGTATCGTCAGACCAAGCTCCTCGCGGAGGTCGTTAAGAAGGTTGATGACCTGCGCCTGAATGGAAACATCAAGAGCGGAGACGGGCTCGTCTGCTATGATGAGCTCGGGCTCCATGATGACGGCACGTGCGACGCCTATTCTCTGCTTCTGTCCGCCCGAGAACTCATGAGGATAACGCGATGCGTGCTCCTTTACGAGTCCGACGAGCTCGAGCATCTTATAGACCTTCTCGTCGATCTCCTTCTTATCCTTCATACCGTTGATGACAAGTCCCTCTGCGATTATATCGCGGACTGTCATACGGGGGTCGAGGGATGCGATGGGATCCTGGAATATCATCTGTATCTTAGTGATAAGCTTCTTATCACAATGCTTCTGATCGTGGACTGCGCTCCTTATTTCCTTCTTCTGCTCGTCAATAAACGCCTTCCTTGTCTCTATCTGAGCCTTTATCTCCTGTGCGCGATCAGCGTCGGCGCTCTTAAGCTCGGTCTTGAGCTTCTTTATATCGTTCTGAGCGTCCTTTATCGCCTTCTTATAGGACATCGTGCCTGCGGCAACTCTCTGTCCCTTGAAGTAGACGCTTCCGGAGGTGGGATCATAAAGGCGGATTATGGTACGTCCTGTTGTGGTCTTTCCACAGCCCGACTCTCCAACAAGTCCGAAGACCTCGCCCTTATGCACCTCAAAGCTTACGTCATCGACTGCCTTATTAAAGCCAAAATATTGGCAAAGATGGTCGACCTTGAGTAAGACCTCACCGTTATTATGTGCCATTATTTTTCACCTCCGCGATTTTTCATTCTGGCGATCCTATCCGAGACGACCTTAGGCATATCGACCTTGGGTGCGTTCTCATGGAGAAGCCATGTTGCCGCCTCGTGTGTATCGGATATCTTGAACATCGGAGGCTGCATCTCGAAGTCTATCTCGAGAGCGTATTTGTTTCTGTCCGCAAATGCGTCTCCCACAGGGGGATAGATCATATTCGGAGGCGTTCCGGGAATAGCCTCAAGACGCGCGTCGGTCGTATCAAGGTCGGGCATCGACGAAAGAAGTGCCCATGTATACGGATGCGCGGGAGCATAGAATATATCCTCGGATGTACCTGTCTCAACTATCTTACCTGCGTACATTACGGCGATCCTATCCGCCATATTTGCAACGACACCGAGGTCGTGCGTGATGAATATGATGGAGAGCTGGCGCTCCTTCTTGATCTTATTGATAAGCTCAAGGATCTGCGCCTGGATCGTAACGTCAAGAGCCGTTGTGGGCTCGTCGCAGATAAGTATATCGGGGTTAGCTGCAAGAGCGACCGCTATGACTATTCTCTGACGCATACCGCCCGAGAACTCGAAGGGGTACTGCTGGAACCTCTTTGCAGGCTCGGAGATACCGACCTCCTCCATGAGCTTGATAGCCTTATGCTTAGCCATCGCCTTAGTAACCTTATATACGGACTCGGACGCATTGAGCTTGAAGAAATCTATAAGCTCAACCGTCTCACGTGCAAAGTCGCGCTCGGACGAGCCTGTGAGGCGTTTATCGTAGTGAGCGATGAGCCTCTCGACTATGCTGATTATATCCTTCTTTGCGTCCTCGAGGTCGATAAGTGCGGCAGGAATGACCTTCCAATCGGGCGTTTTACCGCGCGCGATTATCTTATCGTACTTGGACTGCTGCTTATCGTGGGCAGCCTGTGCCGCCTTATTCTTGGGAATAGCCTCAAAATAGTTATCCACAGCGTGGAGCAGGCTCGTTCTGAAGGTATACGCGATGGAGTCCTTATGGATCTCAAGTCTATCTATCGACTCGTCGACCTCCTTGATGAGAGCCTTCGCCGCATCGTAAACGCTCTTCTTATCGAGCATTCCCTCTCCTGCGAGGTGGGGGATCGCTTCACGGGCTGCAACGAGTGCATCCCTCTTCTCCTTATCGTAAACGAGCGCTCTGTATCTAAGGGCGATCTCGATATTCTCGAGGAACTCCTTCATAAAGTGCTCATCAAGGTAGATGAGGAGCTGCTCATTGAGCTCTTTTATGGGCATATTGGGCAGGGGCTGACCTGAGAACTGAAGGTAGTAAGCCATTCTGAAGAAGTCGGGCTTATCCTTAGCCTCAGCCTCGGCGAGGATCTTCTTCGCACCGTTCAGAAGCTCTGTGGTAGCGGTGAAGTCGCCGGACTTGTTATCTGCCTTATATGTGGAGACGAGGGCTGCGGTAATCGCCTTGAGAGACGTTTCGCCGTCGCCTGTTACCACGTACTCATGATATACCTTCTTGAGAAGTGTTACCAGCTCCTTAACAACGTCAAGGGAGTCGGCAAACGCCTTCTTCTCTATGTGGAAGAGTGCGTCGTCGACGAGCGGAATGCACTCGACAACGGAATCGTACGCCTCATTATACGCGCCCTCAAGCTTGGTGTGCTTGATCTCGAAGGTATCGAAATCCTTGCACATTTTGGAGAGCTGCTCGGCGGTCTTAGGCTCGGTCTTGATGCCCGTGAGCGCAGTATATCCGCCATTTGCGATAGCCTCGATCATAGTATCCTCAAGGAGCTTGAGCATGCTGTTGAACGCCAGCTTGGACGCGCGCTGTCTTGCCTTACCCTTAAGTATCATAGCCTCGGTCAGCTGCTTACCTATCCTCATTATGGGGTTAAGGCTGGACATGGGATCCTGGAAGATCATTGCGATCTTATCGCCTCTGATCTTATAGAAATCCTCCTCGCCGATCTTGAGCAGATCCTGACCGTCGTAAATTATCTCGCCCGACTCGATGATCGCATTTGCCGCGAGGATACCGAGGATCGACTTCGACGTTACGGACTTACCCGAGCCCGACTCACCGACGATCGCGAGAGTTTCACCCTTATAGAGATCGAAATTGATATTTCTTACCGCCTGAACCTTACCGTTGACGGTCTTAAAGGATATTCTTAAATTCTTTACTTCTAATTTCTTTTCCATATCATCAATCCTCGATTCCCTTCAGTGATGGGTTGAAAGCGTCGCGGAGACCGTTACCGAAGAGGTTGAACGATATCTCGAGCAACGAAATAAATATTGCGGGGAACAAAATAATGTGCGGGAAGGTGGACAGAGTGCCGTTACCGTTCGAGAGCAACGTACCGATGGAGGTCTCCGTCGACGACTCGAGGTTAACGATGTGCAAGTAAGTCAAGCTCGACTCGGAGAAGATAACTCCGGGGATCATGAGCACGCTACCCGTGATTATAGTACCCATTGCGTTGGGGAAGATGTGCTTGAACATCAATCTGCTATCGCTCGCGCCGAGGGTTCTCGCAGAGAGAACGTACTCCTGATTCTTGAAGCGATAGAACTGCATACGCGTTCTTGCTGCCATTCCGAGCCAGCCCGTGAGAACGAACGCGAATACCATCGACCAAACAGGTCCGACCTTTGAAGCAAAATGCAGCTGGAACAATGACATGACGACCATCGACGGCATACCGCCAAGGACGTCGGAGATCCTCTCCATGACAAGGTCGGCAACTCCGCCGTAGAAGCCCTCAATAGCTCCGTAGACAGCACCGATGATCATGTTTACAGCGGCGATGCACACTGCAAGAATAAGCGAGAAGCGAGCACCTGCTGCAAGACGGGTGAGTATATCCTGTCCCTTCTCGTTCGTTCCGAAGAGGAAGGAGGGCTCATATCCGAATTTGTACTGGAAGTAGGAATTGAGGCACACGCGTGCAACATAGGAGACCGATCCACTGGATGTGGGAGAAACGGTAGCGTAGATGTACGTTCCGTCGTCGCCCTCCACGCGAAGGCTATCGTATGAATAGTACTGGGGATCGGTATAACGCTGAGACTGAAACGCCGAGCTGTTGGTGGTAGCATACGCATTTGTGAACTCACCGTTCGTAAGCTTCGCATTACCTCTGTCGTCAGTTGCATACCAAACGTTAGCGTCCTTCTGCTTTACGGTTGCAATAAGGGGCTTGCCGTTGGTTCCCGTAAGGCTGGTATCAACAGCAGGATATATGACCTGTATGTTGTTTTCGAGCTGCCATTTCTGTATATCTTGGAACTCGTCCTTAGTAAGATCTATAAATATCATACCGTTGGAGGTATAGGAATCGAGTCTTACGTCATAATACGTCGTATTTGCCGTAATTCCGCTTCCCTTATAAGCATCCTTGATGATCTTGGTGATGACAGTATTTCCCGTCTCGACCTCGATGGCCTTAAACTTATTGTAATCGTTAAGGCTGAGAGTCTTTTCCGATGTACCGTCCCAGAAGCCCGTGCCCTCAAAGAGATCGCACTTGGGAAGGAGCTTTTGATATTTAAGATATGTGGTATCTGTAAGAGACTTGGAATACGTCGTCTCACAGAACATGGGAACAAGTATCGCAAACAGAGCAAGAAAAACTATGATTATTGCCGCCACGACGGAGCTCTTGTTCTTGCAGAAGCGACGGAAAACGTCCTTCGCATAGCTCATCGGCTTTGTGTCGAATTTTTTATCGCCCGTCTTGCGATCGGGATCTGCAAAACGGAATTTGTCTTTAGAAATATTAGTGTAATCCATTATCATTCTCCCATTCTGATACGAGGATCTACAAATCCGTAGCTGAGGTCGACAACGATACCCGAAAGAAGTCCTATCGCGGTATAGAAGGTGTTGAGCAGCATATAGAAGTTGTAGTCACGGGCGGTGATCGAATTAAGATAGAGCGGTCCGACGCCGGGGATGCCGAAGATCTGCTCAACTATGAGAGATCCGCCGATAATACCGATGAACTCACCGAGTATCATCGGGAAGATGGGCACCATCGAGTTTCTGAGTGCGTGGCGCACGGTAGCCTGTCCGCGCGTAAGTCCCTTAGTTCTCGCAAGGAGCATATACTCCTGAGTGAGGACCTCGCAAAGCTCCGCTCTTGTATATCTTGCAAGTCCTGCAATAGTTCCAAGACCGAGTGCAAGGATCGGCGGGACGAGGGACACGAACATATCCCACGTAAAGTATCCGCCTGCATCAAGGAGCGACTTCATCTGATCGGGGAAGCCCCAACCCGTCCATTCAACCAGCTTGAAGCATAGGATGTACTGGATCAAGAAGCAGTAAACGTAACCGGGCACGGAGATGAAGACCATAACTCCCGTGGAGATCAGGTGATCCTGCCATTTATTCTTTTTGAGTGCGGCATATATACCGAGCATAAGTCCCAGAGGCACTGCGATAAGCATCGTATAAACGTTGACTATCATAGATGCGGGGAGCTTCTCGATAAACTTATCCCAAACGCTGAGTCCGGGGTACATCGTCTCACCGATTCCCCAGTCTCCGCCTATGAGCGTTCTGGTAATGAATATCCAATACTGCTCGCCGAGCGGCTTATAATATCCCAGAGCCTCACGACGCTGCATGATCGTAGCGTAGGTATCGGATCCGGGCTGAGCCTGCGGCTTAACCTCGGGCAGCAGCTTGATAAGGATAAAGCACATTGAAATGATGATAAGGAAAACGCATACCATCAAAGCAAGTCTTTTCAATACGTACTTAAACATTTTTTCCTCCGATCCGCATTTCTGCGGAAAAATATGTTAAAAATAATTTGTCGGCTTTCGCCAAAAAAGCAATTTGTCTCCCTGATGACGTCCCCCCATGAGGGGCGCGATCAAAAGCAAATTGCATTTTAGTACGGCTTTCGTTAACGCAAAAACTGTACTAAAATGCAATTTCTGTAAGAAAAATTACTGTTTTTTAGAAGTTTTAGCGAGTAAATCGCCGAAATATCAAGCCTCATTAAATGCATAATCTCCCCGAGAGCCCGACTGGGCCCTCGGGGATCATATTCAAGTTAATTCAAACTTAAATATTATTTGTAGTTGAGCGTTCCGCCCTGAGAAGCTACGAATGCAGCCCACTCAGTATCGTCGTAGTTGAACGTCATGTACTGGATGCCGCCACGTCCTACGCCGTATACGTACTCTTCATTACCGTAGTTGACCTTGAAGCTAAGAAGAGATGCGCTGGAATCGTTGTTAATGGGAAGCATGTCGTACGTATCAAGAACTGCGCCCTCAAGTGCTGCAAGAACAAGAAGTCTGTCGTCCATATCAGCGTATGTGCCGAGCGTGATCGTCTTGGTCTCATCACTGGGCTCGCCGTCAACGACTACTTCAAACTCGATCTTCTGGCCCTCAAGAGAGTTGGTCCAATCCATTATGCTACCTCTGTAGGTAACACCACCAAGCTCGATATCAAGGACCTCAGAGGAGGTATTCCATGCAGGGTCGTACTGGTACTGAGGATCGGTGTACGCGCCGATAAGTCCGTAAGGATCGAGCGCGGATCCGTTCCAACCTACTCCGAAGAGAAGGTCTGTCTGGTTAGAACGAAGAGAATCAGCGAATGCATTACCAATGGTATCGTCGGTAGTGAACTCAAGCTTGCCCTCGAACTGCGTGCCTACAACTGCCTCAGTGTAGCAGTTCTTAAGGAACTCATAACCAAGAGTATAGAAGCTGTGAGTGGAAGGAATACCTACAACGATCTTAACCTTATCGGTTCCGTTGTAAATGCCGGCCTCTACTGCCTTATCGTATGCAGTGTTGAAGAGGTTCTTTGCTTCTTCAAGGTTGTAGCCTGTGATGGAAGCAATAGCATCGTCCTTATCAGCAAAGAGCTTGCCCTCGCCGATATCCTTCTGATCGATGCCCCAGAACTTAAGGAGAACGTCCTTAGCCTGCTCAGTCTCACGGTACATTGTACCTGTGTCGGGGTCGGAGCAGATCATGTTGTTGAATACCGCATAGCCTGTGGAGCCTGTGGGGTCACAAGCAAGGCAGAATGCCTTACGGTCAAGAGCGAAGGAGAGAGCCATACGGAACTCCTTAACGGTAAGAACGGACTTATTGAAGCCTGCGTTTGCAGGATCCTTATCCCAAGCCGAATATACGCCCTCATCGGGGTTCAAAGCGATAAAGAATGTGGACGAACCATCGGTGTAGTAGAGACGATCGGAACCCGAGTACTCCTCGATGGTCGTTGCATCAAGTCCCTTGGATGTAAGCTCACCCTTAAGGAACTTCTGGAATGCTGTGTCGTTATCGTTGATCCAGTCGTAAACGATTCTGGATGTCTGATACCAGCCGGGACCAGCCTCGTGGTCATTGTAGCCGTACCACTGATCGTTTCTCTCAAGAACGAACTGCTTATCGGTCTGGAAGCTTGTAAGCTTGTAAGGACCGTAGCTCATGTATGTAGCAGCTGTTGTGCCGTAGGTGTTTGTGTAGATGCCGTTAGCGTCAACGGATCTGAGGGACTTATAGAGATCAACATTTACAAGTCCAAGGTTGCCTGTAAGGCTATAGTTGAGGTAGAAGCCCTCAAGTGCGCTCTCAAGAATGATATCGACTGCATAGTCGCCGTGAGCCTTGATACCGACCTTATCAAAGTCGATATCGTCCCAAACCTCACCAACATAGCAGAACTCGTTCCACTCGATGTAAGCGTATGCGCCGTCTCTGCCTATAGATTCAAGAGCAGCAGAATACTCCTCGGGAGTGTTGAAGCCCTGAAGTACAGCTATGCAAAGCATAAGGTTCTCAGCAACTTCCTTGTCAACCTTTACAAGGGAAGAATTATCGGCCTCGGGATCAGC
>CAYPRM010000022.1:0-23949 GCA_964413365.1 uncultured Lachnospiraceae bacterium
GCACGCACTTCGTGCTAATGATGTTGCTTCGCAATGATGTTAGCACTTCGTGCTAATGATATTGTGGCTACGCCACAACATGGGCAGGAACAAATTTCTTTTCATCCCCCGATCATTTTCCTAAGTTCCGAAACCGCGTCGGAGATGCCGCCAATGCTATCGACGATGCCGCATCTGACGGCTTCCTCGCTCTCAAGCACCGTTCCGATGTCCGTTGCGAGGGTATCTGTACGCATCATCATATCCCGTATCTCGCTCTCATTCGCCCTCGAGCATCTGCATATAAATCTGACGATCCTATCCTGCATATCCCGAAAATAATTATATGTCTGCGGTGCGCCGACGACAAGTCCGTTTATTCTGACGGGGTGGAGCGTCATTGTCGCGCTCGGCGTTATGAACGACCTTTGTGCACTGACGGCGAGCGGAACGCCGATGGAGTGTGAGCCGCCGATGACGAGGGAGACGGTGGGCTTACTCATCGAGGCGATCATTTCCGCAAGTCCCAGCCCTGCCTCAACGTCGCCGCCCATGGTATTGAGGATCACGAGGACGCCGCGAACGCTCCTGTTCTGCTCAAGCTCGGCAAGAAGTGGGATAAGATGCTCATATTTGGTGCTTTTCTGCGTGGGATCGAGCGCATAATGCCCCTCGATCTGACCTATGACGGTAAGAGTATAGATGTCCCCCGCGCCGTGCCCGATCTGCCCAAGCTCCTTCAGCTCCTCACTCCCGACGGGCAATTTTTCCCTCTCCAAAGGCTCATTTTTCATATTTTTCACCCTCTTTTGCATTTTTTATTTATTTTTTCGCAAAAATCGAAAAAATATTTACAAAAGATGCAAAAAATAAGTTTACAATCCGAGAAAAATATGATATACTAACTGTGTATGATAAAAATCGACTAACAACAAGAAGCTTTTTGAAATTTTGAAAAGAGGTAAGAATAATGGAAAAGAAAGTATTGGTTGAAACTTCAGCAAGACACATTCATCTCTCCGAGCAGACGCTCGAGGTGCTTTTCGGTGCGGGGCACACCCTCACCAAGAAGAAGGATCTCTCCCAGCCCGGGCAGTTCGCCTGTGAGGAAAAGGTAGAGGTAATAGGCCCTAAGGGCTCGCTCAAGATGAGCGTTCTCGGCCCTGTAAGAAAGGCAGATCAGGTCGAGATATCCCTCACAGACGCACGCTCCATCGGCGTCAGCGCACCCGTAAGGGAGAGCGGCGACGTTGCAGGCTCCGCAGGCTGCACGCTTCGCGGCCCCGTTGGCGAGGTAGTGATCTCCGAGGGCGTTATCGCGGCTAAGCGCCATATCCACCTTACACCTGCAGATGCAGAGGCGTTCGGTGTTTCCGACAAGCAGATAGTTAAGGTCAAGCTCGACACGGCACGTCCCCTCATCTTTGACGATGTGGTCGTTCGCGTCAGCCCCTCGTTCTCCGCGGCTATGCACATTGACACCGACGAATCCAACGCCGCAGGTGCATCGGGCGTGGTATACGGCGAGATCCTTGCTTGATAATTATCACGATAAACATTTTTATTTTTAATAAAGGAGTACATAAAAATGAGCAATGAATTTTCTTGCGAATACGCAATGAGCCGCGAGGTTCAGGAAATGTGCGTGGTCGCTAAGGGACCGAAGCACGGGCCTGCTCCCATTCCCGAGGAGGGCAAGTGGGTAGAGGCAAAGCAGATTAGCGACATCTCCGCTTACACCCATGGTGTGGGCTGGTGCGCACCCCAGCAGGGAGCATGCAAGCTCTCCCTGAACGTTAAGAACGGCATTATAGAGGAGGCTCTCGTTGAGACGATAGGCTGCTCGGGAATGACTCACTCCGCAGCTATGGCTGCTGAGATCCTCCCCGGCAAGACGCTTCTTGAGGCGCTCAACACCGACCTTGTATGCGACGCTATCAACACGGCTATGAGGGAGCTTTTCCTTCAGATCGTTTACGGCCGCAGCCAGTCCGCATTCTCCGAGAACGGTCTTGTTATCGGTGCAGGCATGGAGGACCTCGGCAAGGGTGAGCGTTCGATGGTAGGTACGATGTACGGCACCAAGGCTAAGGGCGTCCGCTACCTCGAGATGACCGAGGGCTACTGCACAAGAATGGCTCTCGACGAGAACAACGAGGTAATAGGCTACGAATTCGTATCCCTCGGCAAGATGACCGACTTCATCAAGAAGGGTCTCGAGCCTAATGAGGCGTACGAGAAGGCAAAGGGAACATACGGTAGATTCAATGATGCTGTCAAGTACATTGACCCCCGTAAGGAATAATAAGGAGGTAGTGTAAAATGGCAAAATTTGAAGGATATGAGAGAAGAGAAGCGAAGATCCTCGCTACTCTTAAGGAATATGGCATCGGCTCGATCGACGAGTGCAAGGAGATCTGCGACGCATACGGCATAGATCCCTACAAGATCGTTGAGGAGACACAGCCCATCTGCTTTGAGAACGCAAAGTGGGCATACACCGTCGGTGCGGCTATCGCAATAAAGAAGGGCTGCACTAAGGCATCTGACGCGGCAGCGGCTATCGGAATCGGACTTCAGTCCTTCTGTATCCCCGGCTCCGTCGCAGAGAACCGCAAGGTCGGTCTCGGACACGGAAATCTCGGCGCAATGCTCCTCTCCGAGGAGACAGAGTGCTTCTGCTTCCTCGCAGGACACGAGTCCTTTGCGGCGGCAGAGGGCGCTATCAAGATCGCTCTTAACGCAAACAAGGTAAGGAGCAAGCCCCTTCGCGTTATCCTTAACGGTCTCGGCAAGGACGCGGCTTATATAATCTCGAGGATCAACGGCTTCACATACGTTGAGACCAAGTTCGATCCCTACACCGAGGAGGTCAACGTCGTTTACGAAAAGCCCTTCTCGAACGGTCCCCGTGCGGACGTTAAGTGCTACGGCTCCGACAGCGTGCCCGAGGGCGTTGCTATCATGAGACTTGAGAACGTCGGCGTATCCATCACGGGCAACTCCACCAACCCCACCAGATTCCAGCATCCCGTTGCAGGCACCTACAAGAAGTGGTGCAACGAGAACGGCGTGAAGTATTTCTCCGTTGCATCGGGCGGCGGTACAGGTCGTACACTTCATCCCGATAATATGGCTGCAGGTCCTGCATCCTACGGAATGACCGATACTCTCGGCAGAATGCACTCCGACGCGCAGTTCGCAGGCTCGTCCTCCGTTCCCGCGCACGTTGAGATGATGGGACTTATCGGTGCGGGCAACAACCCCATGGTCGGTATGACCGTCGCTGTTGCAGTTGCTATCGAGGAAGCATCCAAGTAATTTTAACTCAACATATAAAATCACACCCCTACATTGATCGTGGGGGTGTGATTTTTCTTTATTTTGCTTTTGCTTTTACTGTAAGAGTGCCGTTCTCCGCCGAAACGGTGAGCGTGGACTCAGGGGCTACATCTCCCTTGATCATCTCGCGGGCAAGGATGGTTTCAAGTCCCGATTGGATAAACCTCTTGATAGGTCTTGCACCGTAGGCAGGATCGTAGGCGGAGTCGATGATGAATTTCTTTGCACTCTCGTCAAGCTCCACTCGGAGCTGTCTGTCCTCAAGCCTCTTGTTGAGTCCCTCGATGAGCAGATCTACGATGCCCGTAATATTCTCGTGGGTGAGGGGCTTGTAGAACACGATATCGTCGAGCCTGTTGAGAAATTCAGGTCTGAAGCTTCTTCTGAGCAGGTCGGAAACGGTGGTGCGCGCCTCCTCATTGATCTCACCGCTCTCGTCTATACCGTCAAGGATCGCGGACGAGCCGAGGTTCGAGGTGAGGATTATGACGGTGTTCTTGAAATCGACCGTCCTGCCCTGACTGTCGGTTATCCTGCCGTCATCAAGCACCTGAAGCAGGATATTGAAAACGTCGGGGTGCGCCTTCTCAATCTCATCAAAGAGCACGACGGCGTAGGGCCTTCTGCGCACAGCCTCGGTGAGCTGACCGCCCTCGTCGTAGCCGACGTATCCGGGAGGTGCGCCGATAAGACGCGAGACGGAATATTTCTCCATATACTCACTCATATCAATACGGATCATGCTCCTCTCATCGTCGAAAAGAGCCTCCGCAAGTGCCTTTGCAAGCTCGGTCTTGCCGACGCCCGTAGGGCCGAGGAACAGGAACGAGCCGATGGGACGCTTGGGATCCTTGATACCTGCACGGGAGCGCAGGATCGCCTCACTAACCTTTCTGACAGCCTCATCCTGACCAATAACGCGGCGGTGAAGAATGTCCTCGAGTGCGAGCAGCTTCCCTCTCTCGCTCTCCATTATCTTTGATACGGGAATTCCCGTCCAGCGTGCGACGATGCGGCAGATCTCATCCTCCGTTACCTTGTCGCGGAGCAGGGAGGTGCCCGTCTGCGTTGCACTCTCCGCCTTCTTCTCCTCCTCCTCAAGCTCACGCTTGAGCGTGGGGAGCGTGCCGTACTGAAGCTCGGCGGCGCGTGCGAGATCATAGCTCGACTGCGCGCGTTCGATCTCGGCGTTAGTCTGCTCGATGCGCTCGCGAAGCCCCTGTACCTTTTCTATGGTCTGCCTCTCGACATCCCACTTAGCCTTCATCTCATTGAACGTGGCACGCAGCTCTGCAAGCTCGGACTGTATCTCACGTAAATGCTCTGCGGAGAGCTTGTCGTCCTCCTTCTTCAGCGCCGCCTCCTCGATCTCGTGCTGCATTATCTTGCGCGATACCTCGTCCATCTCGGAGGGCATCGAATTCATTTCCGTTTTGATAAGCGCACACGCCTCGTCAACGAGGTCTATTGCCTTGTCGGGCAAAAATCTGTCGGAGATATAGCGGTCGGAGAGCGTTGCCGCCGCGATAAGTGCGGAATCGTGGATCTTGACGCCGTGGTAGACCTCGTACCTCTCCTTAAGTCCGCGGAGGATCGAGATCGTGTCCTCTACGGTCGGCTCGCTGACGATAACGGGCTGGAAACGCCTCTCAAGTGCGGCGTCCTTCTCAATGTACTTGCGGTATTCGTTAAGCGTGGTCGCGCCGATACAATGCAGCTCACCGCGTGCGAGCATGGGCTTCAAGAGATTGCCTGCGTCCATCGCACCCTCGGTCTTTCCTGCGCCGACTATCGTATGGAGCTCATCAATAAAGAGTATGATCTTGCCCTCACTGCGCTTGACCTCCTCAAGCACCGCCTTCAGCCTCTCCTCAAATTCGCCGCGGAATTTTGCACCTGCGATGAGCGCACCCATATCGAGTGAGAAGATCATGCGATCCCTCAGATTGTCGGGTACATCGCCACGTGCGATCCTTATGGCAAGTCCCTCCGCAATAGCGGTCTTGCCGACACCGGGCTCACCGATGAGGCAGGGGTTGTTCTTGGTCTTGCGCGAAAGTATGCGAATGACATTTCGTATCTCGTCGTCCCTGCCGATAACGGGATCGAGCTTCTGCTCCCTCGCGCGTGCCACGAGATCCTGACCGTATTTGTTCAGAACGTCGTATGTGTCCTCGGGATTGTCGCCCGTTACCGTCCTGTTTCCGCGTACCTCACGCAGGGCGGCAAGAAACGTGTCCTTCTTAAGCCCCACGCGGTCAAACGCCTTCTTTACGGAAGCACTCGGACGGTCGAGCAGGGCGAGCATAAGATGCTCAACCGAAACGTATTCGTCCATCATCTTCTTCGCCTGTGTCTCCGCATCGGTAAACGTGTGGTCAAGCTCGCCCGAGAGATAAAGCCCGTCGGAGCGTGCACCCGAAACGTGGGGGAGCGTACCCACGGCATCCTCCGCCGCCTCACGGAGCGTTGCAAGGGAGATGCCCAATTTCTTTATAAGATTGCAGATCAAGCCATCACCGTCGGCGAGCAGAGCAGAGAGCAGATGTGCCTGCTCAAGCTGCTGATTGCCGTGCTCCGTCGCGATGGACTGCATCGTCTGCAGAGCCTCAAGGCTTTTCTGTGTAAATTTGCTTGTGTTCATATATCTACCTCCCATATATCATATCGTGTAGAGCGGGGATCGCCGAGGCTTTCCCCTTTTCGATCATAAGCATACACCCAAAATATTAAAAAATCTTTGCACAAATATGTTTTTACTGTTAAAATTAGCACTCTTTAGATTAGAGTGCTAAAATTTTATGTAAAAATCCCGAAAACCGCCCCCTCTCACCGTCAAGCCCTTGGCAATACAAAAATTCGCTTGCTAATTAATTTGCAGCCGATTTAGGGCGATTTGTGGGCGTTTTTTTATTGACAAGGCGCGAAAAAACTGATATAATTATAATAATATCAACATCTTACGGAGGTGGCAGCATGAAGCTTTTGTTCAAGCAAAGACTTTTTTCGTGGTTCGATAGCTACGATATCTACGACGAGGCAGGAAATATCGTATATTCGGTCAGAGGCGAGCTCGCATGGGGGCATCAGCTCCGCATTTACGACGCCTACGGACACGAGGTAGGACTTGTCAAGCAGAGGATACTCACGTTTCTGCCGAAATTTGAGATGTACATTGGCAGCACCTACGTCGGTAGCATCTGCAGGGAGCTGACATTCTTCACACCGAGATATACAGTCGAATTTCACGATTGGCAGGTCGAGGGAAATATATTTGAGTGGGATTACGCCGTTATGAGCAACGGCGGACGCCGCGTTGCGGATATATCAAAGCAGTTTTTCAACTTCACCGATACCTATATGCTTGATATTTACGATCCTGCGGACGCGCTGGGCGTCCTCATGCTCGTGCTCGCGATAGACGCGGAAAAATGCTCAAGACAGGATTGAGTCCGAAGCAATAAAAGGATGGAAAGAAATTTTATGCCGCATCGCGCGGCGGAACGGAGATATGGATAGATATGTGCGGAATAGTAGGTTATACGGGGCTTAAGGCGGCAGCGCCGATATTGCTCGAGGGGCTCAGAAGGCTCGAATACAGAGGGTACGACTCGGCAGGGATCGCCGTGCTCGATGACGGACTCATCTCCGTCAGCAAGTCGGCAGGGAAGGTCTCAACGCTCTGCGAGCATACCGCTGACGGGAGAACAAGACCCGGATGCATCGGCATCGGTCATACCCGTTGGGCAACGCACGGTGCGCCTACGAACACAAACGCGCATCCTCACCTGAGCAACGACGGACGCTTCGCCGTCGTGCATAACGGAATTATTGAAAATTACCTCTCCCTGCGTGAGGAGCTCGTCGCAAAGGGGTATACATTTAACAGCGAGACCGATACGGAGGTTGTCGCACACCTGCTCGAGATGTACTACGAGGGGGATTTCAGGGTGGCTCTTGAAAGAACGTGCAGGAGGCTCACAGGCTCCTTTGCGCTCGGCGTGCTCTGTGCGGACGAGCCGAGAAGGATCTGCGTCGCGAGACAGTCAAGCCCTCTTATCATCGGACTCGGTGAGGGTGAAAATTATTTTGCATCCGATGTTACGGCGCTCGTCGCTCATACAAGGGATATAATCTACCTTGACGATGGAGAGATCGCCGAGATCACGCCCGACGGAGTGAGCGTTTTCGATCCATACGGTGAGCGTGTTGAAAAAGAGATCAGCCATATCTGGTGGGACGTCCAGTCCGCGGAAAAGGGCGGATATGAGCATTTTATGCTAAAGGAAATATTTGAACAGCCCTCGGCGATCGAGAAAACGCTCTCACCGAGAGTGGAGAACGGCAAGATCACGCTTGAGCATGAGGGCATCGACGCGGAATATCTGAGAAGTGTTCGGAAAATAGTCATCACCGCCTGCGGCTCGTCCTATTACGCAGGGTGTGCGGCAAAATATGCCATAGAACGTCTCACCAAGATCCCCACACAGGTCGAGTACGCCAGCGAGCTGCGTTATAGCGACGCAATAATCGACGGAACAACGCTCCTTATCGTGCTCTCGCAGTCGGGTGAGACGGCGGACACTCTTGCCGCCATGAAGGAATGTAAGGCTCTCGGCGCAAGGACCGTGGCGATCGTCAACGTCGTTGGAAGTACTATATCCAAACTTGCCGATCATACACTTTATACATGGGCAGGTCCCGAGATCGCCGTTGCTACCACTAAGGGCTATACCACGCAGCTCGCCGTCCTCTATGCGTTTGCTCTCTATACCGCAAGGACGCTCGACCGTGTGAGCGATGAGGAGTATGTAAGACTCACCGCAAGCCTCTGCGAGCTTCCGAGGCTGGCAGAAAGGACGCTTGAGATCGCACCGCACGTCGAGGAGATAGGCAGAAGATACGACTCGCACAATTCAATGTTCTTTATAGGAAGAAATACCGACTTTGCGACCTCGCTCGAGGCGGCATTGAAGATGAAGGAGCTGTCGTATATCCACGCGGAGTCCTACGCCGCAGGAGAGCTAAAGCACGGTACGATCGCGCTTATCGACGAGGGGCAGCCCGTCGTCGCACTCTGCTGTAACGACGCAGTGATGGAGAAGACCATGAGCAATATCGTCGAGGTCAGGGCGAGGGGCGCGAGAGTGCTCGGCGTGGCCTTTGAGGATAACCAAAAGATATGCACGCTCACAGATGACGTCATTCGCATACCGAGGACCGAGGCAATATTTACGCCGATGATCGAGGTGATTCCGATGCAGCTGCTGTCGTATTACGTCGCGCGCGACCGCGGCTGTGATATTGACAAGCCGAAGAACCTCGCAAAATCGGTAACGGTTGAATAGTTGAATAAAATATACAAAAAACCGCACAAACGTGCGGTTTTATTTTTTGCTTAATATTTATTATTTAATATCGAGATTATAGAGTCCGAAGCCTGCGTCATTGCTAAGAAGGGTTACGAGAACATCGACGGGGGTATCGCCGACAAGGATCTGGCACTGCAGGGTGTAGACGTTGCCGCCGAGCGTTTCGTCCTTATAGGAAAGATCAATATCCCCGATCTCACTCACCTTTATATCCTGCGAGAGGTCGAGGGAGGAGAGCTTTTCATTATTCCGCACCATATCAACAACAGCCTCGGGCGTGAGGGGAGAGGAGGGGTGAACGAGCTCCTGCGCCTTCTCGACGGTGGGGTTCTGAATGAGAACGGTGATCTCCTGCGCAAAATTTTCCGCCTTCTGCACCTCTAACTGCATTTCCTCTATAAAGCTGCACGAGGAGAGGCAGAGCACGACGCAAACGATCAGGGCGAGAGTCTTCAAGCTTTTCAGACTTTTCATTATCGTATCTCCTTTTCAATTCAAATTCAAATTTCGTGGGCTGTATCACACACTCACAAGATAAATATATCACAAAATTTTTTCCTTGTCAATAGCACGGGCGGAAATTAAGTTGACAAACGCCACCCTCTGTGATAAAATAAGGTAAGAAATCGGTGTTTTTCGGAGGAAATACGAATGAAAACAAGGCTCAGCAATAAATTTTGGCTCTCGCTCGTGCTGTTCGGACTGATAGGTCAGGTAGCGTGGGTGGTCGAGAATATGTACCTCAACGTCTTTATCTACGAGATGTTCCACGCGGACGCGGACGATATCTCGCTGATGGTCGCTGCAAGTGCCGTGGCGGCAACGCTGACGACGGTATTTATAGGTGCGCTCTCGGACAAAATAGGAAAGAGAAGGATCTTCATTTGCGGCGGCTACGTCGCGTGGGGCATATCAATTCTCGGCTTTGCGCTGATACGCACAGACCTGCTCGAGCCGATCGTGCCTGCGACGGCATCGGTCGCGAGCGTTGGGATCGCACTCGTTATCATACTCGACTGCGTGATGACGTTTTTCGGCTCGAGTGCGAATGACGCGGCGTTCAATGCATGGCTGACGGACTCGACCGACGAGACCAACCGCGGCAGTGCGGAGGGAATAAACGCCATGATGCCCCTCGTTGCAATACTTGCGGTGTTTGGCGGCTTTATGCTCCTTCCCAAGGAGGATCTCGGGACTTACTGGACGACCGTCTTTGCCATAATCGGTGCGGTCGTGCTCGCAGTCGGCGTTATCGGCTTCTTCATCGTTGAGGATCCCGATATCAAGCCCTCCGAGACGGGTTATATGCACAACATAGTCTACGGCTTCCGTCCGTCGACCGTGCGCGCGTATCCCTCTCTCTACATCTGCCTTGCCTGCTTCATCATATTCAATATCTCCATACAGATATTTATGCCCTATCTGATACTTTATTATGAAAGATCCCTCGCACTTGACAATTACGTGCTGATAATGGCACCTGCTATCGTGCTCGCGTCCGTCATTACCGCCTTCTGGGGCAAGGTATACGACCGCCGCGGCTTCGCTCCCTCTCTCGCAGTATCCTTTGCGTGGCTCTGCGTGGGATATATAATTTTGTTCCTTTCTAAAAATACTGTCCTCGTTTTTGTCGGCTCCCTCCTCATGATGAGCGGATATCTCTCATCAATGGCGGTCTGGGGCGCGCGGATAAGGGATCTGACGCCCGAGGGAAGATCGGGAATGCTTCAGGGCGTGCGCATCTTTTCGCAGGTACTCGTTCCCGGCGTTGTCGGTCCGAGCATTGGCGCGTGGATACTCCGCGACGCGGAGAAGATAACCAATTCCGACGGAACGGAATCGTTCATTCCCAATGAAAGCATCTTCCTTGGCGCACTCATAGCGGCGGTGGCGGCTGTTGCAGCCCTTGCGCTCTGCACGTATCTCGAAAGAAAAAGCGGCGGCAAGGAAACAACGCAGGAGGTCGAAAATGGCTAAGGAAATAAGACTGAGCAAGGGGCTTTGCACCCCGTTTGAGGCGGACGGTGCGCGTGCGTGGGACGAATATCCCCGTCCGCAGCTTCGCCGTGCGTCATATATTCCGCTGAACGGAGAGTGGGAGCTTGACGTTGCAAGAAATGGCGGCGAGCGCACAAATCTCGGTAGGATAAACGTGCCCTTCGTGCCCGAATCAAGGCTCTCGGGCATAGAGCGAGAGCGGCAGTCGGGCGAGGTCTATTATTACAGACGCACGCTGACGCTCGATAGCGATCAGACGCTCGGCAGGCTCATTTTGCACATCGGCGCGGCGGATCAGATATCAAGGGTGTACGTCAACGGCACGCACGTCGGCGGTCAGGTCGGCGGATACCTGCCGTATAGCCTCGACATCACGAGGAGCGTGCACGAGGGTGAAAACCTGCTCGAGATCGAGACCGTCGACGAGCTTGATACCGAGTACGCCTACGGCAAGCAGAGGCACGACAGAGGCGGAATGTGGTACACCCCTATCAGCGGCATTTGGCAGAGCGTATGGTGCGAGGCGGTGCCCGAGCATTACATCAGGGGGATTCGAGTAACGCCCCACGCCGATGCGAGCGTTATATTTGACATCGACGCCGACGCAGGAAGCAGAGAGCTTATTCTCCACCTGCCGACGGGCGATAAGACCTATACATTTACCGACGATTTTATTGAGATCAAGCTCGACGAGCCTATTTTCTGGTCGCCCTCCAACCCCCATCTCTACGAATTTACGCTAAAATACGGCGAGGACTCGGTGGAGTCGTATTTCGCACTCCGCACCGTGGGTATAGCAAGGCACGCCGACAGATCGTATATCACGCTCAACGGCGAGCCGATACTCTGCCACGGATTGCTCGATCAGGGCTATTTCAGCGACGGAATCTATCTCCCCGCAAGCCCCCGCGGCTTTGAAAACGACATACTGACTATGAAGCGTCTCGGCTTCAACACCCTGCGCAAGCATATCAAGATAGAGCCCGAGCTGTTCTACTACTACTGCGACAAGCACGGTATGCTCGTGCTTCAGGATATGGTGAACTGCGGAGCTTACAGCTTCCTTGTCGATACGGCTCTGCCCACGGTGGGCATAAAGCGCGGCATCTCGCACAGCGCAAGCCCCACACGCCGCGCCGCATTTGAGCACGACGCAAGGCGGACGCTCGACCTGCTCTACAACCACCCCTGCGTGATATACTATACGGTATTCAACGAGGGCTGGGGACAGTACGACTCCGATAGGATATATGACGAGCTGAAGGCATACGATCCGACAAGGATCTACGATGCGACATCGGGCTGGTTTTGGGGCAAGCGGAGCGACGTCGACAGCGAGCATATATATTTCAAAAGGATCAAAATGCGCCACAGTCCGACACGTCCGCTCGTGCTCTCGGAGTTTGGCGGCTACTCGTGCAAGATAGATGGGCACTCGTTTAATCTCGATAAGACCTACGGCTACCGCTTCTTCGGCGACCGTGCCGCGTTCGAGAACGCCCTCGTAAGCCTTTACGACGGCGAGGTCGCGCCTCACATAAGGAACGAGGGGCTCTGCGTCCTCGTATATACGCAGGTCAGCGACGTTGAGGATGAGACCAACGGACTTTTCACCTATGACAGACAGGTGCTGAAGGTCGACGAGAGCAGGATACGCGCAATGAGCGACAGGCTCTATGCCGCATTTTCCGAATTTTTCGCGTCCTGCGGTGAAAAATTGTGAGATAGAGCGCAACTTTTTGATCAAATCGCACATAAAATATTGACTTTTTGCAAATTCGGTGTATAATTATCTCTGGTATATTTAACTTTGCCCCAAGGTAGGGGCAGGGAAAGGAAAAAACAGATTATGACAGAATTTTTATCTTCAAATGATAAGAGAACGTGCTACTGCGGTGAGCTCACAGAGGAGTATATCGGCAAGGACGTTTGCGTTATGGGCTGGGTGCAGAGGCAGAGAGACCTAGGCGCGCTCATATTCATCGACCTGCGCGACAGAACGGGTATAGTTCAGCTCGCGTTTGATGGCGATACGGACGGGGAGATCTTCGATAAGGCGTTCTCCTGCCGTGCGGAATACGTCGTTTGCGCACACGGCACGGTAAGATACAGAGGAGAGGGAGCGATAAATCCCAATCTTCCCACGGGCAAGCTCGAGATCTTCGTTACGGAGCTTAAGATCCTCTCCGCGGCTCAGACGCCTCCCTTCGAGGTCAGCGATACCAAGAGAGTAAAGGACGAAACGGCGCTCAAATACCGCTACGTCGATCTCCGCCGCCCCGAGCTTCAGAAAAATATCAAGATGCGCCATGATATTGCACGCATCGCAAGGGAATACTACTACGAAAACGGCTTCCTCGAGATCGAGACGCCCATGATGATCAAGCCCACTCCCGAAGGCGCACGCGACTATATCGTTCCCTCGAGAATACACAAGGGCAGCTTCTACGCTCTCCCCCAGTCGCCGCAGATCTATAAGCAGCTGCTCATGCTCTCGGGCTTTGACCGCTACGTTCAGATAGCAAGATGCTTCCGCGACGAGGACCTCAGAGCGGACCGTCAGCCTGAGTTCACGCAGATAGACCTCGAGATGTCCTTCGCAACACAGGAGGATATCATGGCTATGAACGAGGGATTTATCAAGCGCGCATTCTCCGAGATACTCGGTGTTGACGTTAAGACGCCGATGCAGCGCATGACCTATGCCGAGGCTATGAACAGATACGGCTCGGATAAGCCCGATACGAGATACGGAATGGAGATAATTGATATCTCCGATGCCGTAAGAGGCTGTGAATTTGCGGTATTCAAGGGTGCTCTTGAGTGCGGCGGAAGCGTTCGTGCCATCGTTGCCAAGGGCGCAGCACACACGCTCACGAGAAAAGAGATAGATAAACTCACCGAGCACGCAAGGGGCATAGGTGCAAAGGGCCTTGCCTACGTCCGCTGGGTGGACGAGACACCCAACTGCTCCTTTGCGAAGTTCATGACCGAGGACGAGCTCTCCGCCATCTATTCCGCAACGGGACTTGAGGCAGGGGACGTTATGCTCATCTGCGCAGATAAGAATAAGGTCGTTCTTCCCACGCTCGGCGCGATCCGTCAGATCGTGGCAAGAAAGCTCGATATCATACCGAAGGATCAGTTCAACTTCCTCTGGATAACGGAGTTCCCCTTCTTCGAGTGGAACGAGGAGACGGAGCATTGGGACGCAATGCACCATCCCTTCACCATGCCGCTTGAGGAGTGCCTGCCCTATCTTGAGAGCGATCCCGGAGCAGTTCGTGCAAAGTGCTACGATATGGTGCTCAACGGCACGGAGCTTCTCTCAGGCTCGATCCGTATAACGGATTGGCAGCTTCAGGAGAAGATGTTTGCGGCTCTCGGACTCTCCCCCGAGGAGATCGAGGCGAAGTTCGGCTTCCTTGTCGAGGCATATAAGTACGGCGCGCCGCCTCACGGAGGCTCGGGCATGGGACTTGACCGTCTTGCAATGGTAATGAGCGGCGCTGATAGCCTGCGCGATGTTATCGCCTTCCCGAAGGTGCAGAACGCAAGTGAGCTTATGAGCAAATGCCCCGCTCCGCAGGACGACGCAACGCTCAGAGATCTTGGAATAATGCTCATTCCCGATGAGGAATGATTCACACAGGATAGCGCAAGGAATATAATATTAACACAGTAGCTCAAAGAGAAAAACCAAATATATAAAGATCCCCGACGGAGAAGAAACCGATCACGCATCACCTTACAGAGAGTGCCCACAGCTGAGAGGGCGCAGGTGAGATCGGACTGTGCGCTCCCGAGATCCCGACGGCACAAGGCTGTCGGCGTGCACCGCGTTAAGGTAAAGAGATGAAGCCGATTTTTGAGCTTCAAGCAGAGTGGAACCGCGTTTTTATAAAATGCCTCTGTGCGTCAGCACGGGGGCATTTTGCTTTTTTCGGAGCCGAATATGAAAAATATTATTCGCCGCGTCAAAAATTTCGGACGCATAGTAGGGCAGGAGGTGCTCGACCTCACCTCGACCGTGCTGGAAAGAGATCCTGCCGCCACCTCACCGCTCGAGATACTTCTGACATCTCAGGGAGTGCACGCACTGCTCCTTCATAGAGTGGCAAGCGCACTGTATCACGGCGGACATCGCACGTCGGCGGCGCTCGTCAGCCGATACGCAAGGATAAAAACAGGTATCGAGATCCACCCGTGCGCAAGGATCGGACACGGCGTGCTCATCGACCACGGAGCAGGAGTCGTCATCGGCGAAACCGCCGAGATCGGCGACGGCTGCACGATATATCAGGGCGTAACGCTCGGTGCAAGAGGGGGAGAGCGAGGAAAAAAGCGTCACCCCACGCTCGGCAGGGGCGTGCTCGTCGGAGCGGGTGCTAAGGTACTCGGAAATATCCGAATAGGCGACGGCGTGCGCATCGGAGCAGGTGCTGTGGTGCTCACACCCGTCGCGGATAACTGCACCGCGGTCGGAGTGCCTGCAAAAATAATAGAAAAATAAGGACAAATTAAAGAAACGGAGATAGAAAAATGAAGCTATATAATACAGCCACAAGGCAGAGAGAGGAATTCGTGCCCCACGAGCAGGGCAAGGTCAGTATGTATACCTGCGGACCGACGGTGTACCATTTTGCTCACATTGGAAACCTGCGCACGTATATCATGGAGGATGTCCTCGAGAAATATTTGCGCTATGTCGGCTATGATGTCAAGAGAGTTATGAACATCACCGACGTCGGACACCTCACGAGCGACGCCGACGAGGGCGAGGATAAGATGCTCAAGGGCGCGAAGCGTGAGCATAAAACGGTCATGGAAATTGCAAAATTCTATACCGACGCCTTCTTCTCCGACTGCAAAAAGCTCAATATCAAGACTCCCGACGTCGTAGAGCCTGCAACGGGGTGCATCGACGAATTTATCAAGGTCATCGAGAGCCTCATCGAAAAGGGCTATGCATACCTCGCAGGCGGAAATGTGTACTTTGATACCTCGAAGCTCGAGAAATACTACGTTTTCAACGATTTTAAGGAGGAGGACCTCGCCGTCGGCGTCAGAGAGGGCGTCGAGGAGGACACCAATAAGAGAAATAAAAACGACTTCGTGCTCTGGTTCACAAGATCGAAGTTTGAGGATCAGGCGCTCAAATGGGATTCCCCGTGGGGCGTTGGCTACCCCGGCTGGCATATCGAGTGCTCCTGCATCAGCATGAAGCACCTCGGCGAATACCTCGATATACATTGCGGAGGAATAGATAACGCATTCCCCCACCATACCAACGAGATCGCGCAGAGTGAGGCATACCTCGGACACGAATGGTGCAAATATTGGTTCCACGTTCTCCACCTCAACACGAATAGCGGAAAGATGAGTAAGTCCACGGGCGAATTTCTCACCGTCTCCCTGCTCGAGAGCAAGGGCTATGATCCCATGGAATACCGCTTCTTCTGCCTCCAGAGCCATTACCGCAAGAATCTTGTATTTACCTACGAAAATCTCGATAACGCAAGGATCGCTTACGCAAAGCTCATCTCAAGGATCGCATCCCTCACAGAGGGCGGCGAGGTCGAGCAGGATAAGCTCGGGGAGCTAAGAGCAAGATTTACCGACGCGATGGATAATGACCTCAATACCTCGCTCGGCATCACCGCGCTCTATGACGTCCTTAAGGCGGGAGTGAGCGACGCAACAAAGCTCGCACTCATCGCGGACTTTGACAGAGTCCTCTCGCTCGATCTCATAGAGCACGCAAGGGAGCAGAGAAGGAAGGACGCAGAGAAGCATAATTCCATCCCCGATGGCGTTTCCGAGGAGCTCGCCGCAGAGGTTGAAGCCCTTATCGCAGAGCGCGCAGAGGCTAAAAAGAACAAAAATTACGCCCGTGCCGACGAAATACGTAAATATCTTGCGGATAAGGGGATCGTGCTCGTCGATACGAGTAAGGGCACTACCTATAAGCTCGGATGAGGCGGAGAGATGAAGGAATTTTTTAAGAAATATAGGGAGATCATCACATATCTCGTGTTCGGCGTCGTTACGACCGCGGTGTCTATGGGCGTCTACTTCGCCGTGCTCGCGATCTTTGAGTATATCCTCGGAATGTCGCCGAGCGAGGGGAGCTTTAACGCAGTAAGATTGCTCGCGCAAATCCTGCAGTGGATCGCAGGCGTGCTCGTCGCGTTCTTCACTAATAAAAGGTGGGTCTTCGAGGCGACGGACGGGGGCAAAAGGAGAACGGTAACGGAGCTTCTCGCCTTCTCCGCAGGAAGACTCGGCACGCTCGGACTCGATACCGTGCTCACCTTTGGAACGGTCTGGCTGCTCAATGCTGTGGGATACCAGCCGTTCAAGCTCGTCCTCACCTTCACCGCCGACCTCTGGTCGAAGATCGTCTCCGCCGTCGTCGTCGTTGTTGCAAATTACGTTATCAGTAAATATTTCGTGTTCAAGAAAAAGTGAGAACGGTCGCTTGAATAATAATAGTGATCTGGTACGGTGGCGGCGTTCATTCACAAGTCGATATCCGCCTGCGGCGGTCGATATGCCGCTACGCAGCTCGATATGTTCGCTAAGCAAACAAGAAAACCACGCTTTCGCGTGGTTTTTTTGTGATATTTATTTTTTCGTCCACGTAGAGGGCGAAAGTGCAAGTATGAGCGGATAGATCTCGAGGCGTCCGAGGAGCATTGCGAAGGAGAGAATGACGGTCGAGAGGTCGCTATACACCGAAAAGCTTGCCATCGGTCCGACGGCGGAAAGCCCGGGGCCTATATTATTGAAGCACGAGAGTGCGGCGGAGAAATTCGTTTCAAAATCCAACGGCTCGAACGAGATCGCGAGCAGAATGAGGACAAAGCAGATAAGGTAGATGCCGAGGTAGATGCTCACGCCGTTGAGCGTGGTCTGATCGACGGTCTTACCCTCAAACTTCACCGTTTGCACGGAGCGCGGATGGAGCATTCTGCGAAGCTCCTGCTTAACGGACTTAAAGAGGATCGCAACCCTCGTTACCTTAAAGCCGCCGCTGGTCGAGCCTGCACATCCGCCGATGAACATCAGCACGAGCAGGACGGTCTTTGAGAACGTCGGCCAGAGATCGAAGTCCACGGTCGAGTATCCCGTGGTGGTGATGATCGAGGAGACCTGAAACGCGGACGCTCTGAGTGCCTCGCCGAAGGACGCGGAGGAGGGAAGTATATTAATGCAAATAAGTGCTGTCGACGCTATAACGATGCCGAAATACGTCCAGAACTCGCCGCTTCTCACCGCGGAGCGGAATTTTTTTATAAGAATGAGATAATACATATTGAAATTCACGCCAAAGAGGAACATAAATATCGCGATCACCCATTGGAGATAGGGGCTATACGATGCAATGCTGTCCGCCTTGATGCCGAATCCGCCCGTGCCTGCCGTACCGAAGGCGTGGAGCAGGCTATCAAAGAGGGACATTCCGCCCGCGAGCAGGAATCCGATCTCCACGGCGGTCATAACGAGGTATATGATATAGAGTATCCTTGCCGTTTCCCTCGCGCGCGGTACGATCTTGCCGACAATGGGACCGGGCATCTCCGCACGCATTATATGTATGGAGCGATCGGATACCGAGGGCACGATCGCCATTACGAACACGAGCACGCCCATACCGCCAACCCAGTGGGTAAAGCTGCGCCAGAAAAGTGCGCCGTGGGAGAGTGCCTCGACATTATCAAGGATCGACGCGCCCGTGGTGGTAAATCCGCTGACGGTCTCAAAGAACGCATCGACATACGAGGGAATATCGCCGCTGATGACAAACGGGACAGCGCCCACTGCGGACATTATTATCCAACCGAGTGCGACTATCACAAAGCCCTCCTTAGCGAAGATGACCTTGTTTTTCGTCCTGCAGAGCAGGTACATACCGCCGCCGAGGGCGAGCGCGATCCCTATTGAGATACCAAAGGAGCACGCCACCCACATCTCACCGTAAACAAGTGCGGTGATGAGGGGCAGGAGCATCATTGCACCCTCGGAGAGCGTGAGCTGACCGAGCGTTGAGAATATCATTTTTTTATTCATAGTGCGCCTCGCTTATCTTACGCAAGTATATCGTCGAGGTCGTGAAGTCCCTGATTTGTGGACACGACTATCACGCGATCCCCTTCAAGGATCATATCGTTACCTGAGGGAATTATCGTTTTTCTGCCGCGCGTGATACCTGCGATCAGGATATTCTGCTTCAGCCTTACGTCCTTAAGGGGCGTTCCGACGGCACGGGAATTTCCGACCGCCTTGAATTCAAGCGCCTCAGCCGCACCGCCCATTATTTTATACAGCGTTTCAACGCCCGAGCCCTTGCTGTTTTCAAGTGCTCTTGCGTAGCGAACGATTATACTCGTGCTTATCTGCGAGGGGGAGATTATGGTCTCCACACCGAGATTCTGCGCCATTGAAAGCAGCTCGTCTCGGCTGATCTTGGAAACGACCTTCGGCACGCTCTGCGTTGCGGCAAATATCGAGAGCATTATGTTCTGCTCGTCCATTCCCGTAAGGGAAACGAACGCATCCATGCCCGAGATGCCCTCCTCCATAAGAAGCTCCTGACTTGCTCCGTCGCCGTTTATTATAACAGCGCCCTGCAGCTCGCTCGCCAGAAATTCACATTTTTCGGGATCCCTCTCGATTATCTTGACATCCGTTCCTATCGAAAGGAGCTTTTTTGAGAGGTAATATGACGGTCTGCCGCCGCCGAGGATCATGACGCTCTTTGCCCTGCGCTTGAGAAGCCCGAGCATACTGAGCAGCTTCGAGATCTCACTTCTTACAGCGACAAGTCCGATCCTGTCGCCCGCGTGAAGCTCAAAGCGTCCGTCGGGGATAAGCGTCGTCGCGCCGCGTCTGACCGTACAGATCAGATAATCCGCTCTGTACCTCTCCCTCATTTTTATAAGGCTCATACCGTCAAGGGGCGAGCCTGCGGGGAGTATAAGCTCCACCATTTCAACATTTCTGCCCGAAAATCGCTCGATCCTCACGGCGGAGGGGAGCTGAAGAATATTGGCTATCTCCTCTGCGATGAGAAGCTCGGGATTGAGGGAGATGGAAAGATCAAGCTGTCCTCTGAGAAATCCGAGACTCTGATCGTTGTATTCGGGATTACGTATGCGCGCGGCAGTGTGCTTTGTTCCGAGCCTCTTTGCAAGGAAGCAGGCGAGCATATTCACCTCGTCCGAATCCGTGGTGGAAACGAGAATATCCGCATCCGCCGCCCCTGCGTCATTCAGCGTGTCGCAGTCAACGGCATTTCCGCAAACCCCCATTACGTCAAACATATCCGAGACCTCACCGAGCACGGACGGATCGTTGTCTATAATAACGATGTCGTGCCCCTCCGAGGTCAGGCTCTGCGTCATAGACCTACCGATCTTGCCACACCCAACGATGATTATCTTCATAGCTGATCCCTCCTCGCCTAAGGCGAAAAACAAATTTATACTGCAATTATAGCACTATTGCATGGGAATGTCAATATCTAATCAATTTTGGGGATCGCTATATCATTAAGTGTGTTTGCCACCCGGAAGGCTCGCAAGCGGTCTTCAAAGCGTTCATTTGATATAATAAAGCGGATACCGTAAAGTACCCGTTTTATGCTTGATTATTTGCTTTTTATTTTGTTCTCTATAGTAATGCAGGACGCCGTGAGCATTCTTTGTATTCTTCCGCAAAGATTGCGATAAGACTTGAACGTCTCCTCGTCAATCGCTCCCGTGTTGTAGAATAGCTTGAGCCACGACTCCGTTTCAGCACATTCCTTGCGTGCGATCTTGAATTTTGAAAGCATGTCGGCAAGGCTTTGAGGATATTGAGCCTCGGTGATGTTAGCAAATACGCTGGATGATGATTTGCGAAGCTGAAAAACAGAGTTCGCATTGGCGTTTGTAGCCTTGCAAAGCTTCTCACATTTTATAGCAAGCTCCTCGGAATAATCAAGCAATAGATTTTTACCCACGATACTTTTCTCCCAAATCAGCCGAAGGCTGCATGTAATCCGCCAAAGGCGGTATGTAATCCGCCAAAGGCGGTATGTAATCCGCCAAAGGCGGTATGTAATCCGCCAAAGGCGGTATGTAATCAGCCGAAGGCTGTATGTAATCCGCCAAAGGCGGTATGTAATCAAGACGAAGTCTTGAATGTAATCAATCCGAAGGTTTGGGGGTATACACGCTAAAGCGTGATGCCATACCGCACCGGGGTGCGGATTACATGCACGCCCTACGGGCGTGATTGCATACCAATCCTTCGGATTGGATAAAAAATTAAGCAACCTACGGTTGCTTAATTTTTTGGAGGTGCCACCCGGAAGGCTCGCAAGCGAGCTAATTTTTTCTGCCGAACCGCTCGCAAGCGGCGGTTGCGGCTTAGAAAAAATTGCGAACCGGGCCCCGTGCGTAGCACGGGGCTTGGTCAGATTTACCAATGCCATCTCCAAAACAAAACGCACCCACAAGGGGTGCGTTTTGTTTTGGAGGTGCCACCCGGAATCGGACCGGGGATAGAGGTGTTGCAGACCTTTGCCTTACCGCTTGGCTATGGCACCATATTTATTTTGCATTTGGATTATACCACAAACGTGCGGAGTTGTCAAGTCCTTTTCCGAAAGAAAAGCAGAAAATCTAAACTATTTTCCCACTCTCTCCCAAAAATCACGCAAAAATTCACCGCAGGCAAAAGCCTGCGGTGAATTTTATGATAGCGAGATCACATAAGCTGCAAATAAAGCTCCTTGATCTCGGCAACGCTCGTCTCTCTGGGGTTACCGGGGCGGCACGCGTCGTCATAAGCGGACTGTGCGAGGAAGTCGAGATCCTCAGGTCTTACGATCTCCTTGAGATCGGCAGGAATTCCGACATCGATCGAGAGCTGCTTTACAGCGTCGATAGCCGCTCTTCTTGCCTCGTCGAGAGTCATCTCATCAACGCCCGAAACGCCCATAGCCCTTGCGATATCTCTATATTTCTCGCCCGTTGCGGGAGCGTTATACTCCATTACAGTGGGGAGGATTATAGCATTTGCCACGCCGTGGGGTGTATCATAGAGTGCGCCGAGGGGATGTGCCATCGAGTGGACTATACCAAGTCCGACGTTCGAGAATCCCATACCTGCGATATACTGACCAAGTGCCATTCCCTCGCGTCCCTCGGGCGTATTATCAACCGCACCGCGAAGGCTCCTTGCGATTATCTCGATAGCCTTGAGGTGGAACATATCGCTCATTTCCCAAGCACCAGCGGTGATATATCCCTCGATCGCGTGCGTGAGTGCGTCCATACCCGTAGCGGCGGTGAGTCCGCGGGGCATTGAAGCCATCATATCGGGGTCGACGACTGCAACGACGGGGATGTCGTGAACGTCGACGCAGACCATTTTTCTATTTTTCTCAGCATCTGTAATAACGTAATTGATCGTAACCTCAGCCGCCGTGCCTGCGGTCGTGGGAACTGCGATGATGGGCGTGCACTTATTTTTCGTGGGAGCAACGCCCTCAAGCGAGCGAACGTCTGCGAACTCGGGGTTCTCAACGATGATACCTATCGCCTTTGCGGTATCCATGGACGAGCCGCCGCCGATCGCAACGATGCAGTCCGCACCGCTCCTCTTGAACGCCTCAACTCCGCTCTGAACATTCTCTATCGTTGGGTTGGGCTTGATGTTCGAGTAGATCTCGTAGGGAATTCCTGCGCCGTCGAGCACATCCGTTACCTTTGCGGTAACTCCGAATTTTATAAGATCGGGATCGGAGCAAACGAACGCACGCTTAAATCCCCTCCCCTTTATCTCAGTTGCTATCTCAGCGATCACGCCCTTGCCGTGATACGATGTCTCGTTAAGTACAAATCTTGCCATTTCTCATATTCTCCTTTGTTTTTTGAATTAAGATCCCAAGCTGTGATCTTCACATCTATTATACCATTCCCCCATAGGGAATGTCAAGAAGAAGGTTTGTAAAAAATATGCAAACAACGTATATATTTACATCTCTCCGCCGTGCCGCTTAAGGTCGTGAGCGCAAGACAATGACGGACGTTTCGCTGTTCGGAGGTCAGAAAATCAAAATATCCTTTGCCGAACGAACCGTGCAAAGTGCAAAAGAACCGAGTCCTGCGACTCGGTTCTTTATATTTCTTTCGGGAATTAGAGAGTCGATCCGAAATCGGTAACTATGGACTGACCTGTGATCGCACGGGATTCATCCGATGCGAAGAACACGAGCATATTTGCGACGTCATCGGGGAAGCAGGGCTGGACCTTGAGGTCATTGTGCTTCATCATCTGACCGAAAATGTTCATATCCATATTTGCCGCGCTCATTCCTGCGACCATGGGCGTAACTATCGTGCCGGGGCAGATGGCGTTGCAGCGGACGTTAGTGCCTGCAAAGCGGAGAGCGGTGTGTCTTGTGAGACCGATAATAGCCGCCTTGGATGCAACGTAAGCCGCACCGCCGCAGCCCATAACGCCTGCAACGGATGCAACGTTGACGATTGAGCCGTAGCCCGTCTTTGCCATTTCTATTGCGACCTCGCGCGTCATGCACATAGTTCCCTTGGTATTGATATCGATAACTCTGTCAATATCCTCGTCGGCAACGCTGTCGATAGCCTTAAGACCTGTATCGAGCACGCCTGCGTTATTGATGAGAATGTCGATCCTGCCGAATCTCTCGAGCGTCTCTGCGACAACTCTCTTTGCATCCTCGGGCTTCGAGATATCACTGCAAACGGGGAGCACCTCGCCACCCGCCTCGCGGATCTTCTGCGCCACCTCGTCAAGCTGAGCCTGACGGCGTGCGGTGATAACGACCTTTGCGCCCTCACCGACGAATTTCATAGCAGTCGCCGCACCAACGCCGGAATTTCCGCCCGTGATGATCGCGACCTTGTCCTGTAAACGGTTCATAATAAAATACCTCCGTGATTTTTTGTTTTTGCATTTTGTGTTTTTTGCTCTGATAACTTGATTATATCACCTTTTCACCGTTTAGTCAATATTTTTATTTTTTTACTTTTTCTGAAATGCTCATAAAACGCCCGTATTTTCGACGGGGCGGTGATGTTCTGTTTTGCAGAAACGATACTGCCCTGACGGCAAATGATGTTATGCCTTCGAAAAAAAATGAAAAGATCCAACTCTTGCGAGTTGGATCTTTTGGTGGGGGATGGTGGATTCGGACCACCGAAGTCAGTGACAACAGATTTACAGT
>CAYPRM010000023.1:0-23198 GCA_964413365.1 uncultured Lachnospiraceae bacterium
TTCTTGACCATCTGACCGCCGATGGAACCTGCCTGACGGGAGGTAAGATCGCCGTTATAGCCATCGTTCTTAAGGTTTACGCCTACCTCGTTAGCTGCCTGCATCTTGAACTGCTCAAGAGCCTTTTTAGCTGACTTGTTTGCCATAGATCTCTCCGTTCTGCCGCTTAGCGGCGTTTTTTTGCTTGAATTTCAAGCAATCTATATTATTGAGAGCACCGCAGAACGCCTCGGTGCTCTCGCATCGCAGCACTCCGCACTGCATCTCTGATATTATTTTGACCAATCGGAGATCTAATATTAGTGGAAAAATTTGTTTTTTATAAGATCGCGCGCAAAAAAACAATCACGCCCCGACACTTAGTCGAGGCGTGATCTTATTTTTTAATTTAGTATTGAAAGCAGGTCATCTGCCTTTTGGATGCTATGATCCGCGTATACGTAGCCCGATGCGCTACCGATCGCCACGGTGGCAAAGCCCCCTGCTCTGCCTGCGTCTATTCCTGCTATGGCGTCCTCAACGACGCAGCAGTCGTATGGCGGAAGGCTCAGAAGCTGCGATGCCACGAGGAACACCTCGGGATCGGGCTTACTATGTGTGATATTATTCCCGTCGGAGACCGCGTCAAAGAAGCCCTCAAGCCCGATATATTTAAGTATTATCGGTGTGTTTTTACTCGACGAGCCTATTGCGAGCTTATATCCTCTCTTGCGGAGGGTGCGGAGTGTTTCGGCGACTCCGGGAAGGAGGTCGTTCGGGGTAAGGCACGAGAGAAGCTCCTTATAGATCCCGTTCTTACACTCAGCGAGAAGCTGCTTTTCGCTCTCGGAATATTCGCGTGTAGCTCGCTCGAGGATTATCTCGAGGCTTGCCATACGGCTGACTCCGCGGAGGCGGTCATTTATACTCTCGTCGAAGTATATTCCCTCCGCGTCCGCCATCTGCTTCCACGCGCGGTAATGGAGACCGTCAGTAGAAACGATAACGCCATCGAGGTCGAATATCACTCCCTTTATTTTGTTCATTTTATCCGTATTATTCATTTTGCACCTCATATCATATCTTACAGGTGAGCGTGCCGCGCAGGGGCTTTATCTCGCCGCTTGGCATTCGCACGCGGGCAGTGGATCTGCCACTTCCCTTCACTGTAAGCTCATCGCCGCGTAAGCTGAGGGTGATCCTCGTGCCGCGGTATACAAGGTTCACGGTAAGTCCGTCGAAAAGCGTTCTGACGGGATCTATGCGAAGCGTGCCGTCCTGCTCGACCGAGAGTCCGAAAACGCCGTAGAGGACTGCGAGATATCCACCTGCGAGGCAACCGCTATGCACGCCCTGCCATGCCACTCCGTGGATATCGTCGACATCCATTTTGACGGTATTGAGCAGGTTCTTGCGGAAGGAGAGGGGCTGGTTATTACGTGCGCAGGCTATTGCGTGCACGGGGAACGTGAGTGAGGAGCTGACCTCACACATATTCTCGTAATAGTCCCAGTTCTCCGCAAAATGCGATCTATCCACGCCGACGTCGACCATGGTATAGAGCAAAATGACATCGGGCTGCTTGATTATCTGACTCTTATGGTAGAGTCCGCTCTTTTTCATCTGGAACTGCTTGAGCGTTCCCTTTCCCTGCTCCTCAAGGGAGCGTGAGAGGCTGAAATAGCCGTCGAACTGCGGAATGAGTCCGTTCTCGCACATCGGGAGATAGAGTTTGTCCGCGACGTCCCTCATTTTTTCCATCTCCGACCGATCAAGCTCATATCCAAGCTCATCGCAGAGTGAGAGGAAGCGATCAAGGGCAAATCTGACGCAGTAATTTGTATATGCGTCGTTATCGACGTAGGGGTGATGCTCGTCCGTACCCGTTACCTTATGTATCTCGTATCTGTCTCTGTCGCCGACAAATGTGACGCGCGAGAGCCAAAATCTCAGGCACTCGTGTACCATCTCCATGCCGTACTTGGTCATAAATTCGCGGTCGCCCGTGTAGCGGTAATAGTTGATCACGCCGTAGGGGATATCGGAATTTATATGTATCTGCATAAAGGGGTGGCGCGCGTACTGCCACACTCTCTCGTCGCCCTCCACGGAGGAGCAGAATGCGAACATCGCTCCGCTATATCCGTTTTTCTCGGCGTTTTCCCTTGCCTGCGGTAACATTCTGTATCTGTACATAAGTGCATTTTTCGCAGTAGTCGGTGCGGTAAGGATGAAGAACGGGAGTTGGTGTATCTCACAGTCCCACCAGACGAACTGATTATACCGCTCGCCCGTGAGTCCCTTTGCGGAGATGCCGTGTACGCTATCGTGCATCGAGGCAGAGATGGCGGTATGGTAGCTTGCAAATCTAAGATATGCATCGACCTCGTCATCGCCCTCGACCTTTACGTCCATATTTGAAAAATATTTCTTATAGCTGCGAGTATGTGCCGCTTTAAGCTCGGTATAGTTCGGTTTAGCGCCGTGCAGTCTTTCCTCTGCACACTCGGTGATATCCCTCTCGGTATCCCTATCTGTAACGATATACGATATCTTATCGAGAGTATAGGAATCGGCGGTCCTGCAGAGATAATTTATACCGAAGGTGCCGTTCTCGTTATACTCTCCGAGAAGCTCGCCCTCGGGGAGGATATGTCTTATGCCGTAGCAGGCGGAAAAGCCGTACTTATTTGTAGCATGGTATCTGTGTATTATGTCCGTGCCTCGACGCTCGAGCAGGTCGGTCGCGGTTATGAACTGACCGCCCGTCTTAACTGCGGTATCTATTCCCGACGCAAATCTTACGGGGAGCGTATGCCCGAGAGGTCTTACCTTTATTCTCTGGCAGTAGAGGTGCTCGTCATCAAAGGATGCGAAGCGTTCAAATGTTATTGAGGTGAGCCTTCCCTCTCCGTCATCCCACACGACCTCTCTTTTATAGATTGCGGTGGCAGGATCGAGGGAGCGACTCCACTTGACAATCTTGCCCTCCCACGGGAGGAAGAGCTTATCACCGATAAATATCTTGACTGTGAGGAAGTCGTGCATATTGACACAGCTGTCCTGACGCTCGAAGGTCTTGAGCTTTTCCTCGTCAAGGTAGTATTTTTTCATATACTCGTTGTCGGTGAATGGCTCGGTAACCTCGATTATCTCGTCTATAAAGCCACGAACGAATGCGCCCTGAACACGCAGAGAGCCAAATTCCTCAAAGCTTCCGCGGACGCCCATATAGCCATTTCCCGTCGTAAAGAGGGTGGCAAGTATGGGCTCGTCCGCCATATCGTATGAGAACTCGGTGAAATTTTTGTTTTTATCTGTTCCGTACATATTTTTCCTATCTTAATTTGTGCTTATCAGCCACCGAAAAGCTCTGCAAAAAATCTTCCGATAGCCTCGAATATGGACTTAAAGAAGTCCCCTATCCTCTCGAAGAAGCCCTTTTCCTGTTCTGTGGGCTCATCCGGCTCTGTCGGCTCTGTTGGCTCTGTCGGCTCAACGGGCAGATCGGGCTCTGTCTTTTCCTCAGTATGGATCGCCGTTATCTCAACGCTCATCGTGGATTTAGTAGCCCACGGAGAGAGGGAGACGTAGCAGGCGGTGGTATCCGTGAGGTGGGAGATGCCTGAAAGCTCTGCGCTCGATATTATGAGCGTATCCGTGCCTACGGGAGATACAACGGTCATATTGACGTCGCCGCTCTGTGCTATATCGAATTTCAACTCAAACGGGATCGCTCCGATATTACTGTATGTGAGCAGGTCGCTCCTACCGAGAGATGTTCCCGAGCCGAGGCTGACGCTACCGCTCGAGAAGTCGATATTTATAAGCAATCCCTCACCTGCAAGCCATTTATCCTTATAGGTATTCGAGAGCATTATTGCAAGGTTCTTATTATCAGATGTGATCTCAAGCCCCGTAAAGCCTATATGAAGCCCGTCAAGGCTCTGCTTTGTATTGAAGCCGAGGAAGTAGTTCTTCGTGGCGTTCTTCCAGTTAAGCTTAACGCCGCCGTTCTCGCTATCCTCTACCCAGCCGCTCGAGCTCAAGGGCGCTATGCTAAAGGTCTCGCTCTTTTTCGGAGCAAACTCGCCTGCACACTCGGTGATGAAGAATCTCTCGTAGTATTCCCTCTCAAGCTTCTCAAAATCATCGAGCCTTGTCATAAGAAATTTGACCTTATAGCTGAGCTTTCCTATCTCCTTGTGCATCGTGGTGATGTACTCGAGGTCGGACTCCGTAAGCTCTCGCTCCATAAGCTCCTCTATTCTCTCGTCAAATCTCTGTGCGATCCTGCTGTTCTCCTCGGTCATATCCGCCAGCGTCTGCGAAAGCTCGGTATACTTATAGAAGCAGTCGTAGGCTCTGACCTTGACGGTATAGGGGTACTCGAAATTGCCTGTGAAGGTCGCGGAATAGCTCTTTGGCATATTGGCAAGCCCCGGATCGTCATAGAAGGGCGTTACGATAGTGCGCGATGCTATGACCGCTCCCTTATCGTTCACTACCTCAATAACGTAGTAATAGACCATATCGTCGTCGACTGCAGACTTGAACTCAACTCTGAGCTCGCTGCTCGAGACCTCCGTTACCTCTATTCCTGCAGGAAATTGCGGTGCGCGGTTATTCTCGAGCCTTGCTTCTGCGGAATATCTCGTAAGAGACGAGCCGTCCGCCTTATATGCGTCGATGTACCAAGGCTTCTTTATGACCTGATCCCTTGCAAGGTCGATCCTCGTGATGCGGATATTGTTCTCGCTGTCCACCTCGACGATCATTCCCTGCGAGTAGGAGCGTCTGTTCTCGAGTGCGGTGATATCAAAATCAATATCCGACGAGCTGCCCGAGTTTATCTGTGTATAGGTGGTCTGATTTATGTTGCTCTCAAGATTTATAGCATAGTGCGTATGTCCGCTGAAAAGAATGACCTGAGGATAGTTCTTCAGAACGCTGTCAAGCTGTGCCGATGCACCCCAGTTGCCCGTATCCTTAGCGTCGTTCGTCATACTGCCGTACACTGTATCCTTGGCAGGGCTATGGCAGGATACAAAGACGTATTTATCGGGATCCTGTGCAGTTATTCTGTCAAGGGTGCTTTTGAGCCATGTCTCCGTGGTTGCGGAGAGAGTGTTATAGCCCGGCATATAGGTCTGTATATCGACGCTGATGAAGTGATAGCCGTCTATCTCCACGTGGCGGTTGCCATCGTAGATGCTCTCCATATCCTGATCGAAAAGGTACATATCCGAGCCGTATGCGCTGACAAATTCAGATCTTGACATACATCCTGCCCAGTAAACGTCGTGATTTCCGTGTGTGAAGATGACGGGCACCTTCGTAACGTCGAACGCCTCCTTGACTATCGACGCAACGAGCTCTGCCTGCTCCTTCTTGCCGTCCTGAGTTTGGTCGCCATTAAAGAGCACGGCATCAATACCGTTTTTTGCATATTTCTTTATTGTCGCAAGCGACCTTCTGAGTATCTCGTCGTTGCTTCCGTATCCCACGTGAGGATCGGAGAGATTTGCAAAGGTAAATACTATATCGTTCTCATCAAATGCGTGATCGGATGCTGACAAGGTGTTTACCCCCCCTTCTGCTCCCGCCAAAACGGGAAAAATGCCGAGGCACATAACAAGTACCAGAGCAAGACTGAGTGCTTTTCTGAATCTTATCATAAGGCTCTCCTTTTGTGCTTTTATTTTTGTTTGTTATTTGTAGTAAATGCCGACGGAATCGATCTGCGTAGCAACGTTGTACGTTCCCGTAACCTCAAAGCCGAAGTTCATGCCTCCGATATAGAGGTCATCCCACTCGGTATCCCCGAGGTAGCCGCGGCTCTTGGCGGTATTGAATGCCTCCCTTACGCTATCGAGCATATGGAAGTCAACTATTTTCTTCTGTCCCACAACGGGGCACTTGCCGTCCGAGTGGACGAGCATGGACGAGGGCTGATAGATGAAGGAATGTGTTGAGTCCTCCTTACCTGCGTCCTCTGCGGCAAAGCCGTTCGATACCGCGCCCGAGGAACGGTTATCCCAGAGGGTTATACCGAACCATACGTACTTACCGTAGTCCTTATGTTCCTGCGTTCTATTCTGCACGGTAATGTACCAGACGAGCTGAGCACAATGGGCGTTGGAGTCCGCCGCGCTTCCCATGCAGTCCTCGAATTTCGTGATCTCGTAGGTCATATTCATCACGAGGTCGGAAAGCTCCGAGACGTGAACGAGATCGGGGCCGAAATCCTGCGAGATGAGAGTGTGAGGCCAGCCCTCGCCATTCTGACGGGGTGCATCGTACTCTGTTTCCGCGTTGAGCTCCATATATACGGAGCCCTTCGTACTGTCGATGGTGAGTATCTTACCCGGGACTGTCTCGCCGTCGATCCTCTTGCCGTCGGAGATGTATGTGAACGACCTTCCGCCGTCAAAAAATGTTCTGTCAGCATAATCGTAGAGGTCGTATTTCGAGCCCCACTGTGAGAACACCCATGACGCATCGCCCGTAGCAGCCGTGCCTGCAACAGTGCCTGCTATCGTGCCGTCGGGCTTCATAATTTTTATACCGTTCTTCATAAAGGGATCGGCAAAGAGGGCGGAATAGCCGCGCGCGATGTATTTTCCGTAGACCGTATCGTCCGTCTCGGTGCTCTCAACCTCAAAATCTATGAGTGTGGAGAGAAGGTTCATTGTGTAGACGCGAGCGAGGAAATCGTTGGGGTGATTTACGTTATTGCTCGACATCTCGGTGTAGTATTTTCCGCTCTCAAGGAGATCTGCGTGCATCGCACCGATATCAAGGACGGAAACATTTTCATAATTCTTTGCTATCTTGCTGAGATATTCCGTATATTCGGTCTGATTCTTCGACTGATTCTTAGCCATGGGGTTGGCAAGGATCGTTCCGAGCAGAAGAATCTCACAGTCGGGATTCTGCGCTCTGACGGTCTTTATCATACTCATGATATTATTGCAGAAATTGTCTATGGAAACTCCGACAGATGCGTCGTTCATTCCAAAGCCGATGATGGCAAGGTCGGGAGCGAATCCCTTGAGCTCGCCCGATGCGAACTGCGTTGCAAGCCCGGGCTTCTGCACCTGCTGACCTGCTATCCAGCCCGTGCCGCCGCCCGTGCCGTTTGCGGAGGTCCAGCCGCCGACGCTCGTATTTTTGAGCGTTACGTTCGCTCCGTAATAGGCGGTAAGCTCCTCTGCAAGCATATTGGGCCACGTGGGAAGGCTCGGTGCGATGCCGAGTATGGAGGACGAGTTAGCACCCGTTGAGATGCTGTCTCCGAAGACGAGGATATTTACGTCCTCGCCCGCCTCAAGCTTTCCATGTGTTTTGCTGAGTGTGCTGTCTCCGAGGTACTCGGGTACAGTTCCCTGCCACAAGCCCTCTCTATGCGTATAGGTAACGCTGAGCTGCATCTGCACTATCTGATAGCCCTCGGTGAACGGCAGGCAAAGCCCATCGGTCTTTGAGGGAATGTCGGACTGCAGTGTGAGCCCGGGGAATTTCTGCTCTCCTGTGAGCATCTTATCCGTGATATAGGGCATATCGGTCGAAAATTCGCTTATTTCAAGGATATCGTTATACACGATCTCGCCCTTTGCTACAATATATCCGTTTTCATAGGTGAAGTCCTCACCCTCTGTAAACGTTATTATACAAGAGCCGTTATTCTCGTGGAAATACCACTTGACGGACTCTATTTTTTCCGATTCAAAAAGTAATTTGGCACGCGGTGCCTCAATAACATTGCCCTCTGCGTCGGTCTTGGCTACGAGCATAATGCTCTCGTCGTACATTGTATCGCCCGTCCAGAAGGGCTGTGCGTAATCGTTCAGCTTCATATCATTATCGGGAGGAGTTACATCTCCGCCTTTGTCGGTAGTTATTGTATCGGTTGGCTTTTTTGTTGTGGTCGTGCTCGAGCTTGTGCCCGTTCCACCGTTAAATTCAGTCCAGAATTCATCCCAGACCTCGCACGAGGCAAGGGGGAGCGTGAGTGCAAATATCAGCACAAACGCAAGAAGTCTTACAGTGTTTTTCAAAATCGTTTCACCTCTTTGCTGTGAAATTTGGTTTTGCGATGCTTCCGAGTGCTGTATTTCAAGCACTCGGAAGCCTTGGTCCTCTTCCCTACTCCCCGAGGCTTTCGGGGAGTGGGAGCTTAATATTTTATTTTGTTAGGATTTGTTAAAGATACCTGCGAAGAAGTTCTTTATTGCTTCGAAAATGCCTCTGAAGAAGCGTGCGAGCTGCTGTATGAAGCTAAGCTCCTCTTCCTCATTGTTGTCGCCGTCGCCGGGCTCTGTGGGCTGATCGGGCTGATCAGGCTGGTCGGGCTGGTCGGGCTGATCGGGCTGATCGGGCTGATCGGGCTCGTCGGATGGCATACCAAACTCAACATCGTTAACGCTTACGAGAGTGAGGATGTTGGGGTTGGACTTATTGTCTGCGAACGATCCCATCGAGAAGTATACTGCGTCGGGAACGTTGTGCTCGTTGCTTGTGAGAGTCTCATGCGTGAGAACGATCTCTGCCTCATTTACCTTGATAACGTATGCCCAATATGTTGCGTCCTCAACGAAGCTGTAATACTCCTGATACTTAACGGAGATGGTGATCGTTCCGCCGTCAATGGGAGTAGCGATAGCCGAGCTTGCAAGGGGTACGTCGGTGTAGTTCATTATCTGAACGTTGCACTCGGTGGGATAGAGCCAGATGATGATGGAAATACCGTCGCTCTGGGACTTATACTTATCGGGATCGGCAAGAAGGTTGAAGCAAAGGTTATTTGCGCTCGTGCCGTCGTTATAGTAAGCCGCGCTCGTGAGCTCGATAACTACCTCAACGCCGCTTCTAAGGCTGAGTGCCTTATTGTAGTTAAGACGTGCGGGGAATTCGACCTTGGACTCAACTGCAAGTCCTCTGTCGTTCCACTCAACATTCGGGATGTTGGTAGCGGTCACGAGGTAGAAAACGTTCTTTTCAATAGCGGCCTCAAGCGTACCGAACTCTGTTGCGATCTCGGTGTTCTCCTCCATGAGGTAGTCAAGCTTGATGGACTTGAAGCTATTGCGAACGGGTGTGAAATCGTCAAGCTTCGTGTACTTTGTTTCAAGAAGCTTTGCGACGTCGGCGATCTGCTTGCGAACATAAGCCTCGCATGCCGCCTTAATTGTGTTATAGCCTGCTACGTAACGAGTGTAAAGATCGCCGTCGTTCTCGGTTATGGTAACGTAGGTCGCGATATCGCTATATGCGATCTTTGCGTCATCGAGGTTAGGCTTTACGGTGAGATCAGCCTCGAGCTTGTCCTCCATAGCCTTTACATAGCTCTCCTTGAGCTGAGGAAGGACTACGGTCTCGATGTTTACTACTGTCGCGTCGCAGGTGGAGATCAATGCCTCAACTGCCGCCTTATCGGTCTCACTAAGAACTGTATTTACCTTGGTATAAGCGGTGGAGGCTGTATAGCCCTCTCTGTACGCCTTTACATCTACAAGGTCGTTAACTATCGTGGGCTTCGTTGCATCAAGGGCGTCGATCTTCTTCTGATAATCAACTACCCAAAGGAGAGCAACGGAGAGATCATGCTGATATACAAGCTCGTCAAGAGCTTCCTCGACATCGGTCTTTACGCTCTCGCTGAGCATGGACTTTCTTGCCTCATACTCGGACTTAGCGCTCTCTCTGAGCGTCTTTGCCGCATTAAGAGATTCCTGTGTGAGCTTTCCCGAAGGATCTGCGATAAGCTCGTCGTATGCTGCCTTTGCAGCGTCGATCTTATCGGTAACTGCCTTCTTTATAATCTCAACTATACTGTCGTTTTCAGCAATCTTAGCGTCAACGGTCGAGATGATGAGCTCAAGCTCTGCTACCTCTCTTGCACGGAGGGACTTGATGGACTCAACTGCCGCAGCTCTTGCAGTCATAGCAGCGTCGTAGGATGCAGCGTCGGTAATAGCCTCAGCCGCGGTCTTATACGCCTGTACCTTTGTCTGCGCGCCTGTTACTGCGTCGCTGTTGATATAGGTGGTGTAGTTATCATCAACTACCTTTATCTCCTCAGAGCATGCAGGGTTTGAACCCGAGGGGAAGCCTGCGGAGATGATGTAGCACTCGCCCTTTTCATTGAGAAGGGGTGCTACTGTGGTCTTGGGAAGATATACTGTGCAGCTCTTTTCCTCTGCATTGTAGTTTGCATTATCAGACCACATGGTTCCGTCGGTCATTGTGATCTTTACGGAATAGAAGACGTCGTCGTAGGACTCGAACTTGATCGTCCAGCCCATGGTCTCTGCCTGATTGCAGACAACAGAGGATGCGATGCCGCACGCGAGGGCGGACTTAAGGTCGGGAGCAACGTGGACGATAGCGGGAAGCTGATAGCTATGGCTCTCTGCAAACACAAGTCTTGCCTGACCTGTATAAAGAGCGTTCCAATAGGTGATAGCGAAGGAGTTGTCATCGCCGAAGTATGCGCCGTTCTCCTTTGCGAAGATAAGACCTACGCAGTCGCCAGTATTCGTGGTGGCTCTGAGGCTTATCTCAAGTCCGTCGAACTTAACGGGAGTTGAATAATATGATCTTGCGCCCCAAGCGGTGAGATTGGATATCTCGGTGTAGCCGTCCTTTGCGAATTTGGAAACGGGTGCGCCAGAATATACGATCCACGAGCCATCAGGCTTGCCTGCGATAGTGGGCTCGGTCGAGGGGGTGCTGGGAGTAGGAGTAACGGGATCCTCACCGCCTACGGGGGTATCGGGATCCTCACCGCCTACGGGGGTATCGGGATCCGTTACAGCGCTCTCGGTAACCTTGATACTATAATTGGGAGAACCAAGTCCCGATGCGGAAATATAAAGCTTTCCGTTGGAGTCAAGGGCGTCTGCAAAGTGGGATTTTGCGATGTAGATCGTGCAGGAATGACCGCCGCCCGTCTCATCCGCATAATTTGCGTTATTGCCCCAGAGAAGGTTATCCTGTGCAACAGTGATCTTTACCTTGTAGGCTGTTGCACTGTGAGAGGTGATCTCGATCTTGAGGTCAGCCGCGGTGATGCTATTGAGCACCATTGAGCCTGCCACGCCAAAGCCTGCGTTCGTGCATTCCTCGTCGGTGCATGCGAAGGATGATCCGTTGTAGTCGTGGTTGGCACCGATATGAAGCCTTGACTGTCCATTTGCATAAGGATCATGCCAAAGTGTCATAGCAACTGCTGCTCCGCTACCGTATGTAGCTCCTTCCTCGGACGAGAAGATGATGCCTGTCGCCTGGCTCGTGCCAAAGCCTGAGATCTTCATCTCAACGGTAAGTCCGTCAAGTCTTACCTTCTCGGTTTTATAAGCAGTAGTAGCGTACTCCAGGCCGCTGACGGTATGATAGCCGTTATCGCCTGCTGTTACAGCTACGCCCGATCCGTTTGCTGTCCAAACGGGTACGGAGGGTTCTGTGTCTTCCGCAAACACGATTGCCTGCCCGAGCACGGGGAGCATCATCGTGATCAGAAGGAAGATCGCTAAGAGTCTGTTTTTCATACTTTCCTCCAAAAATATAAATTTTTATTAATTAATACGGTGGGATAGCACCGCAATTAATTCGATTTGTACATATTGAGGTAGGTTATCTCGACCTCAACATCATAGTTGCCGGGAAGCTCCCAGCCGATATTTGTACTGCCGATTTTGAGCTTATCGGCGCTCGCTCCCAGCATAGCACCGTTCTGATGGGCTATCTTGAGAGCCTGCTTGAGGTACGGAAGGATATCGACCTTCACGCTGACCTCCTTACCAACAACGGACGTCGGTGCATTGACCGAGCCCGGCTGCTGCTGAGCGACCGCTTGGAGCGAGGGCATATAGATGAAGAGTCCCGTGCTGTCCTCCTTGCCACCGTCATAGGATGCGAGTCCGTTCGGTGTACCGCCAAGCGCGCGTGTGTCAAACATCGAGAAGCCGAACCACATCGAATTGCCGTAGCTCTCGCTCTCGGGGTCAATATCTGTAAGGGTTATAAACCATTGGAACTGTGCGGCGTTGAGCTCTGCGTCTATGGGGTAAAGCTCCCTATCGACGAGGCTCTCACACTTAGTGACCTTATAATTGACCTCCATATAGAGGTGGTCGCAATCGCTCGTGTCGGAATTTACGTTCTGCTCAATGAGGATATGGGGCCAGTTCTCCGTAACGTCTGTACGCTCACGGATATTTCCATCCTCGTCCCTCGTGTACTCCTCACTTCCCTTTATTCCGAGCGTGATCGCTCCCGTCTTTGAGGAATCAATGCGAAGAAGCTTTCCTGCGTCGCTATAAGTGAACACCGAGCCGTCACGCACAAGCTCCGAATCGGCGACCATATCGTATGTACAGCCCCACTGAGCCATACGCCAGATGCTGTCTCCGTCAGCCTTATTCCCGTCATAATCAAGGTAGCCTGCGAGATTTCCGTTAGAGGAATTCGCGTGGAAGAGGGTTACCGAAAAGCCCCTTGAAAAGTTGAGATCTCCAAGGAGCTCGACGACGCCGTTCCCCTCAAATCTCGGTCTCTCGAGCAGCTCTCCCTCGGTTACCGTGTCCCACGTGGGATCGGGCTCCTTGGTCGCTGTCGTTGTAGTCGTTGTCGACGTTACGGGCACTCTGACCGTTGTAGTCGTTGTATTGCCTACTATACCGTCAAAAATATCACAACTGCTGAACATAATTACTCCTGTCGCCATTACCAATATCAAAGCAATGGCTCTAACAAAATCATTTCTCATATTCTATCACCCTCAAGGACATATTTTCGATTCTGACTCCAACACGTGCGAGGTTCGAGACCTCCCAGCCGATATTGAAGCCGTTTACCGCCATATTCTCCCATTTTGACTCAGAAAGCGCTCCGCGGCTCTTGGCAAGCTCAAATGCCGTCCTCATATACTCCTTAAGATCGAGCCTTACGTGGTAGGTCTTACCTGTCTCGACCTTGCCGCCACTCTCGGGAAAGATCTCCTTACCCGTGGGGGCGTATATGAATTTACCCGTAGCATCCGCCTTGCCTCCGTCATAGAGTTGAGTGCCCGGGAAGACCTCATAGCGGTTATCGAAAAGTGTTACGTTGAACCACATATAGTCGCCGAGCGTGCTCGCCTTATCGTGGACTGTGAATATCCACTGGAACTGCGATGCGCCGATGGAATTATCGTACTCGACATTCTCCGTTATCGTGAAGTCAAGCTCCATAATGAAGCCCTCGACCTCGTCGAGATACACGACTCCAGGCGTCTGCTGGATGATCATATGCACCCAATCCTCGCCGTTTTTCCTGACTGCGGGAACGCCCGTGGTCTGATCGACGTATTCTTTAGTGGTGTCTATATTGAGGTTATATTCCCCCGTCTGCGTATTGACGGAGATGTACTTACTGCCCGAGCTGTTCGTGAGGGTGAAATATTCACCGTCCGTGCCCGTAATACCGTAAGCAGGTATATCGAAGAGCTCATTACCAAGGGAGAGGTCGTTCTTTGTGGAATCGTAGCCGCTCCTTGTCGCGGAGAGGTCGCAATACTGACCGAGCGACCAGAAGGGCTCGTCAGCACCTGCTTCTCCGTATTTCCACCACGTGTAGCCCACCTGATGGGAATTGAGGTTCGATATCTTGATGCCCTCGGAGAAGGTTCTGTCAAAAAGTATCTCCCTCTCCACGAGCTTCGGCTCACCGTCAACAGGCTTCGTTGTAGTGCCGAAGCCCTCGATGAGATCGCACGCTGTGAATGCTCCAAGGAGCATCAGCGATGCCAAAATCAAAGCTATTTTTTTCATAATTTACCTCGCAGATCTTTATTTCCTCGGTCTACATTTTAACTGCGCCGTCGGTCAGTCCCTTAATAAACTGCTTTGACGTAAAGAAGAATGCAACGAGAAGCGGAAGCGATGCGATGCAATATCCTGCGTATATGACTGTATCGGGGATCTTCGCCGCACTCGAGCCGAACACGGTGAACACTCCGACGCCTATCGTATACAGGTCCTCTGCTCCGTAGAGTATGAGCCTTGCCCAGACGACGTCGTTCCACGCGCCAAGGAGAGTGGACAGTCCTACGGTAAAGAGGATCGGCGTGCTGAGCGGTATCGCTATCTTGAAGTAGCAGCCGAGCTTACTCGAGCCGTCTATCTCCGCCGCCTCGTAAACGTCCGCAGGTATCCCGTCGAAGAATGTTTTCATCAAGAATATATTGACGGGCATTCCACCTGCGATGGCAGGAAGCACTACGCCTGCATACGTCTGCTTGAGGTTCAGCGTCGAATACACGAACGAATATTGCGTTGCGAGCGTCAGGATGCTCGGGATCATCATAAACGCAAGGAATACCATAAAGAGTGCGTCCTTGCCGCGGAACTTGAAGCGTGAGAAGCCGTAAGCCGCAAGGCTCGCAAAGAGCAGGACTCCTGCGACCTCAAGGAACGCCACCCAGAAGGTATTGAGTATATACTTCGAGATATAGGGCCACGCCGCCTTGAATGCTCCCGTTACCACGTCAGAGCCGTTCGAGCCCGGGAAGGACAGAGGATCTCTCAAAATATCCGAGGGGGACTTGAAGCTATTTATTATCAATACGTAGAAAGGAAACAGCACCATCACCAGAAGGCAGATCAGTATGATATGCGAGAATATCTGCCCTGCACCGAGCCGATGTCTCCTTTTCTTTAATTCAACCTTCTCCATATCCTACTCCTTTGATTTAACGAACTTGTTATTTGCAATAGTTATTACCATTATGATAACGAACATAACTACTCCCATCGCGCACGCATAGCCGTATGCGCCCTCCTTGGAGGAGCCTGTGATGAGGCAGTAGATGTAGTATCCAGGTACCATCGTACCCGACTGCATACTGTCTATCACCTCTCCGGGTGCGCCATGTGTGATGGTATATTGCATTGAATAATTCTGAAGTCCGCCGATAAATCCCATAACGAGGAAGTATTTCAGCTGTCCAGAGATGAGCGGCAGGTCGATCTTGAACACCCTTCCCCAGAACGAGAGTCCGTCGATCCTTGATGCCTCGATAAGGCTACGGTCGATGGAATTTAGTCCTGCAAGGTAGATGAGGAACGACGTTCCTCCAACCCACGGGAATCCGTAGAGGAATATACTGAGGAACACCACCCACGTGTCCTTACTTGCAAACCACTCGAGGGGCTGTTCGCCGAACCACGAGAGTATCGTATTTGCAAGTCCTGCGGACGAGCCGGAGAAGATGAGCTTCTGCCAGAGCAGGAGCACTATTATTCCCGGGATCATTGCAGGGAGAACGAATAAAAATCTGTATGCCGGCATCAGCTTAGATCTCAGATTATACATCAGCTCTGCGAGAATGATGCTCGCGGCATTTCCAAGCACCATACCGACCACCGTCAAAATGACGGCGTTACGCAGGGAGATCCAGAAGAGTCTGTCGCTGAACACCCTTTTATAATTGTCGAAGCCGATAAAATCAGCCACCGAGCCGCCGTCCCAGTTGGTGAGGGAGTTGACGAACGCCATCACCGTGGGATAGAGGCAGAACACGCACAGGAGAATGAGCGCAGGCAGTATGTAGAGGAGTCCCTGATATCCTCTGTGCTTGCGCAAAAATCCTCCGATGCCCGTCCTTCTTGTGGGATCCTTTCTTGACATTGCTTACTTCCCTTCCGCCGAGGAGGTGCCGTATGCAGGCCAAGATTGATTGTCCCACTTATTGGTATTGTAGAGCGTATTTACTGCGTTGATGAACGAGTTCTTGAGTATGGAGAGCCTGCTCTCTATCGTCGGCATATCGAGTGAGATAGCGTCCTGTCTGAAGAGATAGAAGGCGTCATAATAATCCTTATTCATCGTGCCGCCTGCCGTTGCGCACGCCCAAGCCACGGTATTCTCGTTCTCGATGTCGGAAGCATAGGTGTCGGCGAGGGACTTGAAGTAGGTATTCGTCGTGTTGCCGGAGAGCGGAACTGCGAATCCGAGATCGTTTACCATCTTATCGTTGTTCTCGAAGCAGCTGAGGTACATAAGGATATCAATGCACGCATCGACGCACTTGGTGTTACCTGCGGCGGTATCCTTATTCATAGCGGAGTTGGTGATAGTCCAGCCCGTCGTATAGCCCGAGAAGCCTCTGCGAACGTACTTATCAACATTGAAGGTGGTGTAGTAGGGATTGGACTCCTCGCCCTCGGGCTGCTGTGTGAGCACGGGGTAAGGCATAACGCCTATCTCAAAATCACCATCGACCGTATCCACGAGCTCGCGGATGCTTCCACCGACGACCTCGAGCATTGCGAGGTTACCTACGAGGAACTGCTGCTCTGCATAGTAGGAGCTATAATTTGTGGGGTAGTACTTCGTCATCTGCTTTATGAGGCGGAAGAGCTCAACGTACTTAGCGTCCTCAGGTGAGAAGCGTCTCTCGCCCGTTACGGGATCCTTCTGCATATATGCTCTTGCGTATTCCTCTGCGTCGACGCGACCGTCAATAGTGATAACGTCCATAAATTCAAGCTCGCTTGCCCAAAGCGTGGACTCAAGGTAGTTGTCGTACCAGGGGTACATATGGAAGTAGGGGCAGATATAGGTGGCGTCATTTGCGGCATTTCCCCTGCCGACGCTTATCGCATAGGCATTGAGCTTATCCTGCGCCTCCATAAAGTCCTTATAGGTAACGGGAACCTCGGTGATACCTGCCGCCTCAAAGAGCGTCTTATTATAAATGATACCTATCGGATTCTGCTCCATCTCGACGGTGTACTTCTCGCCGTTGGGGGCAAAGGTGGTAGCGTAGGAGGTGCTGTCGTAGATGTCCTTCCACTTAACGCTTCCTGCCTCGCCGGGCTTGGAATACTTATTCGGTGTCTCCATGACGGAGTTAAGGCTGTAGAACCAGCCCTTGTTCTGGTCCTCTGCGATGGTCGTGCCGAGATAGTAGAGGATCTCGGGCGCTGAGCCGTTCGAGAGCATGGGAGCCATCGTTTCTCTATCCATATTTATAGAGTTGTCGGCGACTGCGAAATAATATCCGTACTCGCGCGCGTTCTGCTTGTTCCACTCGTCAACGAGCTTCTCAAGCGTATTATAGGGATAGGGGTTAAGATATTTGTCATATTCCATAGATGAGGTAGTGTTGTACTGCGCGTTCTGACCGCCCGCGTCGATGGTCAGCTTCACAAGGTCGGAGTAGTCCTCGCCGTCGTCAGGTCCCGGAGCGGGGCATGCGAAAAGGCAAAGAGCGACCGTTGCGATACAGATCGTAAGGGCAGTTAGGCGTGCGAAAATTTTCAGAGTTTTTTTCATCGTCAATTCTCCTTTTTTGTTTTTTGTTATACTAAAATGTTATTTTGGCTCTTTAGCATAACACTTGCTGACTATATATTAGCACGATTTCGTTGTCAAGTCAAGATTTTTTGTGTAATTTTAACAAGTTTCACTTGTTTTCGTTGAAAAGCAACAACAAAAGCACATATATTTTAGTGATTGTGTCAACAATAATGTTTTATGACAATATCATATAAAAAATCGATCGGAGGGGGTAGCATTAACTGTTTTGTTATATTTGCGACACATCCAATACATATTTTTGTTACAAATGGCACACAAAGTGAGGAAAAATTAAGCATATTTTGAAAAAAATCGTTGAAAAAGCGCATATTTTTTGAATTTCTATTGACAATTTTGTTGTATTGGTATATAATTAAGAAAAAACAATACATTAAGGAGTCACTATGAAAAGAGACACTTACCTTTACCAAAAAGCCATTGATTATTTTTCAAAGCTCGTGATCGAGCATTGCGGCGAAGAGGATTACAGGCTCCCCACCGAGATGGACGCGTGCGAGGAGCTTGGCGTCAGCCGCATAACCGTGCGCAGAGCGTACGCCGTGCTCGAGAAGCACAACCTCATCAAGCGTGCTAAGCGCGGCGGCACGAGGATCAACAACGACCTCTCGCGCGAGGCGATACTGACCATACTCCACTCCGATGACGGCGCATCCGAGATCATGACGCGCAACAAGACCATCGCAGTGATCGTTCCCAAGATGACGGACAGCTACCACGTTTCGACGATCGTGTCCTCGATAATCGAGAACCACAGCGACGAGACCGTCATCGTCGACTGCTCGGATATGTCGCTCAAGAAGGAGCAAGTCCTCATTGACAAGTACGTCGCGATGCGCGTGGACGGAATCATTCTCTACCCCGTCGACAACGAGATATACAACCCCACGCTGCTCCAACTCTCTACGGTCAAGTATCCGCTCATTCTCGTTGACAGATATCTGCCGGGGCTTACCCTTCCCTACGTTTCCGCGGACCACGACAGGATGATGAAGCTCGCGGCGACCTACCTGCTCGATAAGGGGCACAAGGGGATCCTTTATTTCAACGCGAACCTCAAGACGAATTCCTCGCTCTCCATGCGCAAGGAAAGCTTCATAAATACGCTCTACGACGCGCACAATTACAGACCTTATTTCTACTCGTTCGAGGGCGATACAGATCCCACGTCCGTGGCATTCTGCGAGAATTTCAAGGAATTTCTCGACGTCAATACGGGAATCACGTCGGTCATCACGGCGGATTACTCGAGCGGACTCCACCTCTCCGAGATACTCAGCATCATCGGCAAGCCGTATAGAGATCGCCTTGAGATCGTCAACCTCGACTTTGCACCCTCGCAGTTCCCCACCGCGACGGAGTATGAGCACCCAACATATATCATGCAGGACAGCTATATGATAGGCTCTGAGGCGATCAAGCTCATGCACGCAGCATTCGCAGGAGAGGATATCTCGAATACGAAGATCATCGTCCCCTCAAATATCGTCCAGTCGCCGAGAGCAAAGAGCGAAAGATAAATAATCAAGCGCAAATATATATAAAATAGAAAACAAAATTGCCCCACGCAACCGCGTGGGGCAAAAATTTGGGCTGTAAAACGAGGTTTTACAGCCCTTTTTCTTATTCGGTTATGGTGATCTCAACTTGCGTTTCGACTGTGGTTACTCCGTCGGAGTAGCGGACGGTTACATACGTTTTGCCGGGGGCGGAGATAGTCCAATCAATGTCATAGATATGCCTATCTCTGAGGGGCACATCCTCAACCACGCTTCCGTCGCTGTAATAGCATTTAAGTCTACCCATGCCTGTTTCAGGGCCATATGTTGACCAAAAGTCCAATGTATACACAGTTTGCATATTATAGACTTCTATTGCCGTAAGCGTCGGTGCAAGCGTGGGAGCGGGTATGATCTCGACCTCAATAGAGGTGCTCACTCCCTTATATGTTATCGTAACGACCTGATTTTCCGCAGGTGCAGAGCTGTCGAAACCGCTGAAGGTCAGCTGTGTAGGATCTTTAATATAAGTAGAGCTTCCGTTCTTGGCAATGACCTGTACCTCAATGCCCGTCGGATCGTATTCTTCACCGACGTAAAATACACGTCTTTCGGGATAGGAGGATATGGATATTGCCTCCATTTCCTTGCCGCGTTCCTCGTCTACATTCTTATATATGATAGCCGCAATCACTACAATGGAAGCTATGATGATCAATACACACGCAAGTATTATCAAGAGCCGTGAGCTCCTGCTTTTCTTGGTCTTAAGCTTCATCGTCAATCACCGTACCCCATTTGGAAGTGATTGGGTGTGTCGATCCTTGTGGGCATATAATATTCGCCCATGGCAAGATATGTTTCTATATCGGATGCTTTGGTGTTATAACGAGCTGCAAGAGTAGCGTTCTTTGGTGATCCTGTGGGTGTAACTCTCGAAGCATAGTACGGAGGAAGGTATGTATCATTATAGTGAACATTGATCTTATAATTGTCACCATCCGCATCAAAGTTTTTACGGTCGAGCCAGAATATACCTATATTATAATAGTTTGTGCCATTATATTCAAAAACAAATGATTCTGAAGTTTCCTTCAAAAGATTTTCCATGGTTTGATACAACGTGGCAATCGCACTATTAGCCATGTCGCTAGCCTCGCGCACGCTAACATAATTGTACTGCTCAAACGTGCCTTTGATATATATGTGTACCGTCGATTGTTCCGAATTATCCTCTTTATCTCCGGATATAACTATACCGGGGCAAAGCTTATTATTGAAGTTGTTGTCCGTTGCAGGGCTTCCGTTTACCTTCTCGCTGACAGTAACTATATTCTCGAGCGTTATCGTACTACCATTCTGAATATCAAGGTTTGAATATGCACCGCCAAATAGGACCGTATCTTCAATTATAGCATCCTTGGCTTGCACTCTCACAGGAGCACGACCGCCTGAAATATAGCAATTAACAATGGTTGCACCCTGTCCGATAATTCTTACGGATGCGGCAGTACCGTTTATGTAGTTATAGAAACCGTTGTCAGTTTCTGATGATCTAACATTTGTAGATACATACGGATCATTCTCTTTATCATACGCCCTGCCTAAGATCTTAACATCTCTAAGAGTTGCACCAGCGGTAAGCTCTATAACGCCCTGACCATTGGTTCTTGCCTCCTTAAGATTCAACTCAAAGAGATTGCCGTAGAGCGTCTTATTGTTTCCGAGAGTAAGGTATGTACCGGACGGAAGAGTGTAGTCTGCAAGCAGAACAATATTTCTGTTTGTTCTGGTGTGATATTTTGCGTCATTATCGTTGTTTTTGTATTTTGCCCAAATGTCCGCTACATGCTGAAGATCATGAGCTATGCCAATATCCTCACAAGTAGGACCATGAGTCCAACCGTCCAAACCCAAGCTGCAGTTATCTGATTTTCCAGTAGGTTGTGCTACACCCTTATCCGTTCCCTTATCTTTGTTGAAGATATACTCAGTCATCTGTGGAGTTGTGTTCGTTATTTCGTTATCTTTATTGGTCTTAAAGTTATAGCCCTTTACGAACGTGATATTCGAGACACCGGAGATGATCTGATATTCTCCGTCGCCTACGGGCTTTGCAATGAAGATATAGATAAGCTGTTCGGATTCGCCATCCTGCAATTCTCTAAACTTAAGCTCCGTCTCTTCCCATTTTTCAGCAAGTGCAATTCCGTCTTCACTGCCCTCAATATTGCTGAGAGGAGAGGGAGTGAACTCGTTTGTATTATTCAGAGCAAATGTCTGATTGTAGGAGTAGAGCTTATTGCCCGTCGCCTTACCTACAAAAATCTTTGCATCAGAAGGCATTTCCTCACCATTCACAAGATTTATAAGGTCGCCTGCGACAAGTATCTGGTTCTCGTCGCCGACGTATTTTATCTTGCTCGTGGTTGCGGTCATTTTGGATTTATCAACCATCGCCAGCGTGAATTTTCCTTCAAAAAGACCGTCGCCAAGCGTGTAGCTAATCTCTTCGGTTGCACCAAGCAAGCTATCCTTAAGAATTATGGTATTATCTCCAAAGTCGAAGGCTGTGCTATCTCCAAATGTAAATGTAAAGCCGTCCAATGTGATATTGTCTCCCGCATAGTTCGTCTCTACGGTAGCAGAGATCTTAAACATGGTGTTCTTTCTTACTGTCTGAACCTTGCCGTCCTCGCCCACGATCTCTACGTTATATCCGTTCTCTACATCGGTAAAGTAAAATGCACCGTTGTTATTTACGGCAGTATATGTTTTTCCGTCACGAAGGCTGACCAGCTTCAGCTCTTTAACCGCTGTGGGACGAACAACATGGACGGTGATGGTGTTGAACACATTTTTATTATCTTTGTCCGTTCCTTTGATTTCGATATAATCTACGCTTGTGTCTATAATATTAAAGCTTGAGCCTATATTTGTTACATAGGTTTCAATATTTTTTAATTTATCCCGCTTACCAGTCTCGGTAATATCCTTGCCACTGTCACCGCCTATATGAACTTTAGTGATAGTATAGGTAACATCTATTTTTGAAGCAGGCTTCTTACCTTCGTTTATATTGTCGAGAATAAGCTCAAAGCCGTTAGTAAATATCTTTCCATATTCAACACGGTTGTCGATCGCAACGTAGCTATTGTAGCCACGGCTGCCTTCCTCGGTCTTTTTGAAATTGAGAACCTTGCCATCAACCGGAGCAACCTTGATATCAAAGGATTCAAGCGGGAAATTGCGACCGTCGCCAAGCTCGTAAACAAAGCTTTCCGTATCATCGTCATTCTTTGTTACGATATTACCGGAGCAGTTGTTCTCTGTGGTTTTACCTATTCTGTACTCGGTATTATCGCCATTGATCTTGATAATTATATTTTCGGTGCCTGTGAAGCTGTTGTCAAATATATTGTTTATGTATATCGGAGCATCGTCATCATCAACACCGATCTGCTCATTCCAGCTCCTTATATTGATCACCAGTGTTACTGTCGGCGTAGTTGTGATAGCTTCTTCTCCCTCACCTTCGGTGGTCGATATAAAGTTGATATACGTTAATCCGTCCTTGGGAATCATAACGCCCTTGGGAATAAATATTTTAGTATCCTCGGATACGGTTATGATAGGATTATCCTTATTGATCTGCTGAATACGATCTTTGGCGTCTCTTTTGATGAGATCAATAAAGTTTGCATTAGCTTGGATCACAATATTGGTGTGATTTCCTTCATTCTTCCACATATTGTTTTCCTTGAACTCAAGGACATAATTTCCATCCTTAGTTACGAAAACAGTTGTGTTAGCAAGATCGTAAAGAGCTTTGTAATTATTCTTTATTTCATCACTCTGAATATCGCCAAAGAAGCTTATTATTCCCTTCTTGTCGTCCGTTGCCTCATTCTCGTATTTTTCGAGAGTGTGGAAGCCGTTCACGACGTCCGCGAGAGTTGAGCCTGCGGTATCTGCCATGAAATATCTGCCGTTTTTGGTAAAGCAGTTTCCGGCGACGAGCTTATATTGGGTTTCTTGCTCCCCTTCTTCGCCCACGCCCTCGGCAAAGGCACGTATGCCATTGATGATCTGCATAGCGGGCGAATGTGTGGACGATACGCCGCTTTCCTTAGCCACTATGTATTCCTGTGTCTCAAAATCGAACCAAAATCTATATCCGTATTTGAGCGACTGAGGAATAAGCTCGTTGATTCCGCTGTCTTTCAATATAAAGTCGTGAATGTCGGCAAATCTTTCTGGCTCAACACCATTTGTGTTCAATTCCTCATAAAATTCACCGGTCGAATCCGCCTTCATAGCGGTGAGGAACTGGTTGAGCTGGGCGGCGACGTTCTC
>CAYPRM010000024.1:0-20858 GCA_964413365.1 uncultured Lachnospiraceae bacterium
AAGAATTTATGAAGGAGAACAAAGATGGGAAAGCGTAAAAAGAATGTAGATGAATACGATGAAATTTATAATAACGATTCATCAGATAGTAATTATGAAGACGATAAGTATTACAACAGCATTCCGGACTATTTGGGATATTTACCGGATTGTCCTAATTGTGGAAGGCAACTGAAGTATAATTACATCGAATCTAAATACAAATGTTTTTCTTGCGGAAAAGAATACGATGAGTATGATATTCACATCGATGAAGATCCTGAAGAGAAACCTTATTGTTGTAAAAATTGTGGCGGACCTTGGCCAGATTGTAAAACAAGTTGTAAGATTTTTGATGATTGATATTTTTAGGTAGCCGACTAATAGCAATAGAAAGCCTGTACTTTAACGAGTATGGGTTTTTCTTTTTCTAAAATTCGCGAAAAATACATTTCCTTTTATGGAGAGAGTATATATGTATTTTTTTAAACATATTCTCTAACTTTTTAAGGAGGTCTATTTAATGCTTGAAAACAAATTCAAGACAAAACTTATAAAAGAGTTGAAAGCATTATTTCCGGGTTGTATGATTTTTCATCTTGACCCAAGCGAAATGCAAGGCATTCCAGACTTGTTGATTTTATACGGCAATAAATGGGCAGCCTTGGAAGGAAAAAGAAAACAGAATGCGTCACACCAACCGAATCAAGATTACTATGTGAAGTTATTAAAAAAGATGTCTTATGCGGCATTTATATTTCCTGAAAACAAGGAGACAATTTTAAATGAACTTCAACAAACATTTAAATCTTGAAGGGCAACATGCTTTTCTTGGAGCAAGTAAATTTCATTGGATAAATTACAATGATCAAAAAATAGTCGAATCATACAAAAATTTTATGGCGGCTCAACGTGGTACTGAACTTCACGATTTTGCAAGAAGATGTATCGAGTTAAAGCAAAAACTGCCGAGAACACAACAGACATTAAATATGTATGTAAATGATGCTATTGGATTTAATATGATTCCCGAACAAATATTGATGTATTCGGAAAATTGTTTTGGAACAGCGGACACCATTGCATTTCGAAATAATTTTTTGAGAATACACGATTATAAATCCGGTGTTATCAAAGCTCACATTCAGCAACTTAGAATATATGCGGCTCTTTTTTGTTTAGAGTACAGAGTTAAACCAAGTGATATTCAAATAGAATTACGTATTTACCAGAATGACGAAATTCTTATAGACAAACCCACTGCGGAGATTATAGTGCCCATTATGGACAAGATAATCACTTCAGATAAAATAATCAACAAAATAAAATGCGAGGAGCAAATGTAATATGGATAATATTGAAAAAGAATTAGATTCCTGCATTTCTATATTTGTGGGAGATGAAGAAGCCGAATTACGTCATTATGGTACAAAGTATCATTCGGGAAGATATCCTTGGGGTTCGGGCAACGACCCTTATCAAAGATCTGGGGATTTACTCAGCAGAGTAGAAACATTAAAAAAAGAGGGCTTTAGTGAAACTGAAATTGCGAAAGCACTGGGGATTACGAATGAAAAAGGAGAACCTTCCACGACCAGATTGAGAGTTCAAATTTCTTTAGCAACAAACGAGCGCAGAGCGAATATGGTTGCGTCTGCAAAAAGTTTAAAAGCCGACGGTTTGAACTATTCTGAAATTGGTCGAGAAATGGGAATTAATGAATCAACAGTTCGTTCTTTATTGAATTCCGATTCCGAAGCCCGTATGAATTCAGCACAAAAGACCGCAGGTATCTTAAAGGAACAAGTTGACAGTGTTGGTATGATTGACGTCGGTAAAGGTGTTGAGCGGCAGCTTGGCGTTTCGAAAGGGCGTTTAGATAATGCTCTTTATATTTTGGAAATGGAGGGTTATAAGGTATACGAAGGACGTGTTCCGCAAGTTAATAATAGTGGAAAACAAACAACGATTAAAGTCCTTTGCCCACCTAATTCCGAGCATAAAGATATTTACGACTACTCTCAAATTCATCACGTTCGCGAAAACTATATTTCTTATGATAATGGCGAAACTTTCAAGCCTGCTTTCACTTATCCGAAAAGTATGGATTCTAAAAGGTTAAAAGTTCGTTATCGAGAAGAAGGCGGTATCGATAAAGATGGATTGATTGAAATTCGAAGAGGTTGCGATGACCTATCTTTAGGCGATAGCCATTATGCTCAGGTTCGTATTTTAGTTGATGACACACATTATATTAAAGGAATGGCAGTTTATTCTGATGATATGCCTGACGGCGTAGACGTTATATTTAACACTAACAAATCCAAAGGAACTCCTGTTATCGGTCCAAAAGATAATACTGTTTTAAAGCCGATAAAGAACGACCCGGACAATCCATTTGGTTCTTTGATTAAAGAAGTTGGCGGACAAAGTTATTACATTGACAAAAACGGCAAAGAACAATTGTCTTTAATAAACAAACGTTCTGAAGAAGGAGATTGGGAAGAATGGAGCGACACCTTACCTTCTCAGTTTCTTGCTAAGCAGAACCTTTCGTTAATAAAAAGACAGTTGGCATTGACCGAAGCCGATAAGCAAGCAGAGTTTGATGAAATCAATTCTTTAACCAATCCAACAATCAAGAGAGTTTTACTCTCAAGCTTTGCAGATGATTGTGATACGGCTGCTGAAAATTTACAAGCCGCTGCTTTACCAAGTCAAAGATGGCACGTCATTCTTCCGGTTCCGTCTATGAAAGACACGGAGATTTATGCACCGAATTATGAAGATGGAACAAAGGTTGCTTTGGTTCGTTACCCACACGCAGGGACTTTTGAAATTCCTGTTTTAACGGTTAACAACAAACAGCAAGAAGCAAAACGAATGATAGGAACAAATAGCATTGATGCTGTTGGCATTAACAGTTCGGTTGCTGGAAGACTTTCTGGTGCAGACTTTGATGGTGATACAGTAATGCTTATTCCAACTAGTGGAAACGGTAAGAATAACAAAATTAATATTACTGCAACACCTGCACTTAGAGGATTGGAGGGGTTTGATCCGTCCGATGCTTATCCTGCTCAACCGGGGATGAAATTAATGACCCGTACCGATTTGGAAATGGGCAAAATATCAAACCTTATTACCGATATGACATTACAAGGTGCATCTAGTGAAGAGTTAACCAGAGCCGTTAAACACAGTATGGTTGTAATTGACGCTGAGAAACATAAATTAAACTACAAACTGAGTGAAAAGGAAAATGGTATTAAAGAACTCAAAGATAAGTATCAAGGTGGTGGCGGTGCGTCTACATTAATATCAAAAGCGAAAGCTGAGATTAACGTTAATGAGAGAAAAGAGGGCTTGTTAATTACCGACTCTGAAACAGGCAAACGGAAAAAGTATTATGTTGACCCCGAAACGGGTAAAAAACTTTATACTGAAACCGGAAGGACCTATTTAAAAGCAGACATTCCGGGCGTTGGTAAAGGCATTAATGTGGTTACAAAGAATGGTGAAAATTATTACAAGGATGAAGATAGTGGACAGTATTTGAAAGTCCCTTCTAGTGCTAAACTCATAACTACATATGCAACATCCAAAACCACTCAAATGGACAATACCGACGATGCTTATTCTCTTGTTTCGGTGGCTAACACCCCTCAAGAGAGAGCTTATGCCCAGTATGCAAACAAGATGAAGGCTTTGGCGAATGAAGCAAGAAAAGAATGTATGAACACTGGTCGTATAGAGTACTCTGCATCAGCGGCTAAGGTTTATCAATCCGAAGTCAAACATTTGAATGCCCAGCTCAATGTTGCATTAATGAATGCCCCCCGTGAGCGTCAAGCACAATGTTTGGCTAATTCCAGAATAGCGGCAAAGGTGCAAGACAATCCGGGAATGAGTAAAAAAGAAAAGAAGAAACTTGGGCAACAGGAATTAACCAAAGCCCGTAACGAAGTCGGTGCTAAAAGAACTAAGATAGAGATTAACGATAGGGAGTGGGAAGCTATTCAAGCCGGTGCCATTTCCGATAGCAAACTTTCTCAAATTCTTTTATACACAGATCAAGACAAATTCAAACAAAGAGCACTTCCAAGACAAACTTCTACCTTAAGTTCGGCAAAAATTGCAAAAATAAAAGCAATGAATGCGTCGGGTTATACCAATGAACAGATGGCAAAGGCACTGGGGGTATCTCCTTCCACGATTGTAAAATACATAAAGGAGGGCAAGTAAGATGAATACAAGAAAGTTTGCGCTCACTACAGTTGACAACCCGTACAGTCCTTTCACTCAATTCAACCAGTGGTTTTTCTTTGACGTTGAAAAAGGTTACAATACTTGTTCTTATCTTGCAAGAATTGCAAAAACTTCTGATTCGCTGTCAGATGAAGAAAATGAAGCGGAAATTGAAAGGGCAATTGATGAAATCATCAAGTTTGATTTCAGAAACATCTATAAAAAAGTTACACAGCAAGGCGATTAAGCCATAGGGGGAGGGTGTCAAATAAAGCACCCCCTCCTAAAATCGCGCCGGTCTTCGATTTTTCTCCGGGGGATATTTTTGAAAAATCAATCTAGGTAGGCTAGCGGTACTTTTAAGAGCCTATGAGGTTTAATTCGTTGAGGGTTTAATTTTTTCCATTCTTTTTCTCCTTTTAGTAAACGGGTTATTCTTTCGTAGGTTCCTAAAAGTACCGCTATTCTTATTTTAAAGATAAAGAAAGTTGTAAAAAAGGAGCATTAAGTGGATGAAAAAGTCGAATACAAATGTTTCTTCCGATTCGTCCAAGCTCATCCGCCGAGCATCTACGCCTGAGGCTCGCGAAAATCAACTTATTGCGTTAGCGACAGATTTGGCTGAAAGACAACTTCGAGAAGGAACTGCCTCATCTCAAGTAATTACTCATTATTTAAAGTTAGGATCTACGAAAGAGAGATTGGAGAAAGATATTTTAGTCGAGCAGAAGAAACTTATTAAAGCAAAGACCGAAAGTTTTGAGTCTACCAAACACGCCGATGAGTTGTATAAGAATGCTCTTGACGCAATGCGTAAATACAATGGAAGTAGCGGAGATTCGGAAGATGAATAGATATTACAGCGTGTTAATTAAGTTGGAAACTTTTATCGAAAGATATGAGTATCTAAAACTAAATGCAAATATCGGAAATGAAACTTTCGGATATGACCGTTACATTAATCAAGCATTGTATTTGTCGGAAGAGTGGAAACGTTTTCGACGAGAGATTATTATACGGGACAATGGTTGTGATCTTGGGTTGGACGATAGACCTATCTTTGGAAATAAGATTATTATACATCATTTAAATCCGCTAACGAAACGACAAATTCTGGATAGAGACCCTTGTGTGTTTAATCCTGAAAATGTGATTTGTTGTAGACATCAAACTCATATGGCAATACATTACGGTTCATTTGAAAATATTAATGATGACATAATTGTTCGTAGTGCAAATGATACTTGCCCGTGGCGCCGTTAATTTATATTAGGAGTGTTTTTATGAATGACAGTATTCTAACATCAATAAAAAAATTACTTGGCATCACTGAAGATTATTCGCAATTCGATGCCGATATTATTATGCATATCAATTCAGTATTCTCAACATTAATGCAAATTGGAATTGGACCGAAGAGCGGTTTCTCAATAACCGGAGAACAAGAAACATGGAACGACTTTATTGGCGACAATAAGAAACAACAGTCTGTCATTTCCTACGTGTATTTGAAAGTTCGGTTGTTATTTGACCCGCCATCGAGTTCAGTTTTGGTTTCGGCTATCAATGAACAGATTAAAGAGTTTGAGTGGCGGTTGAGCATTACGAATGGATAATAGGAGGCAAATATGCAAAATTTTATTTACCATCATGGCGTTAAAGGTCAGAAATGGGGAGTGAGAAGATACCAAAACGAAGACGGTTCGTTAACTTCCGCAGGACAAGCTCGACGTAATAAAACCAATGAAACAAAACGCCACGATAAGATAATCAATAACAATTTGAATAAAACTAAAACTATTTTAGATTCATCGTCTTCGATAGTTGGCGACGGAAAGAAAATTGCAGACTCTATTAATAAGTCATCGGCATACAAGAAAACAAAGAATCTAAGTAATATGTCGGATTCTGAACTTAGAGAAAGAGTCAACCGTATGAATTTGGAACGGCAGTATAGTGATTTAACAGCAAATCAAGTATCGAGAGGAAGAGCAAATGTTGGAGCGATTTTGGATACTGCTGGTGCTGTACTTGGTATCGGAGCATCGGCTGTTAGTATTGCTTTAGCGGTTCGGGAATTTAAAAAGAAATAGAACGGAGAACTTGAATATGGAAGAAGAGTATTATTATCTATGTCACCACGGCATTAAAGGACAAAGGTGGGGTTCAAAAGATGCCTAGTTACTCAAGCCATCGAAGGAAGTGATATCATGGCATTATCGAACACAGCCGTCCCAAAGTATTACGGTATGTTTCGAGATGCCGTGATACGAGGAGACATCGCAATTAATGAAAAAATTTCATTAGAGATGAACCGAATCGATGACCTAATAGCGAATCCCGGTATTTATTATGACGACCAAGCTGTAGAAGGTTGGATAGCGTTTTGTGAAAATGAACTAACTTTAACCGACGGTGCGGATTTAAATTTGCTGGACAGTTTCAAATTATGGGGTGAACAAATTTTTGGTTGGTATTATTACATTGAGCGCAGTGTTTACGTTCCAAATAAAGATGGACACGGCGGAAGATATGTTAATAAAAGAATTAAGAAAAGACTTGTAAATAAGCAATATTTGATCGTTGCAAGAGGTGCGGCTAAATCAATGTACGGTGCTTGTTTGCAAGGCTATTTTTTAAATGTCGATACGTCGACCACCCACCAAATAACGACAGCCCCGACAATGAAACAAGCCGAAGAAGTTATTTCGCCTTTACGAACAGCAATAACCAGAGCGCGAGGACCTTTATTTAAATTTTTAACGGAAGGTTCGTTACATAACACAACCGGTTCAAAAGCAGATCGTGTTAAGTTGGCATCGACGAAGAAGGGGATTGAAAACTTTTTAACGGGATCTCTATTAGAAGTTAGACCAATGAGCATCAATAAGTTGCAAGGTTTACAGATTAAATCTGCAACCGTTGACGAATGGTTATCCGGTGACACTCGTGAAGACGTTATCGGTGCCATCGAACAAGGTGCTTCGAAAGTTGATGATTATTTAATAGTTGCAATTAGTTCTGAAGGAACTATTCGTAACGGCGTTGGCGATACGATTAAGATGGAGTTGAACGATATTTTAAAAGGAGAATACGTGAATCCTCATGTTTCTATCTGGTGGTATAAACTTGACTCCATTGATGAAGTCAGCAATCCCGATATGTGGATTAAAGCCAATCCGAATATTGGTAAAACGGTATCTTACGAAACGTATCAATTGGACGTAGAAAGAGCTGAAAAAGCACCCGCTGCTCGAAATGACATTTTAGCAAAAAGATTCGGAATTCCGATGGAGGGTTATACTTATTATTTCACATACGAAGAAACAATTCCACACCGAAAATCCGATTATTGGAAAATGCCTTGTGCATTGGGAGCAGATTTATCGCAGGGTGATGATTTCTGTGCTTTCACATTCCTATTTCCATTACCAAATGGCTGTTTCGGTGTTAAAACTAGAAACTATATAACGTCTTTAACATTGTCTAAATTACCATCGGCAATGAGATTAAAGTATGATAGTTTTATTGAAGAGGGGAGTTTGATCGTATTAGAAGGAACCGTTTTAGATTTAATGGAAGTCTACGAAGATTTAGACGAACACATTATTCAATGTGGTTATGATGTGCGATGTTTCGGTTATGACCCATATAATGCAAGTAAGTTCGTTGAACGATGGGAATCGGAAAACGGACCGTTTGGGATTGTTAAAGTTATTCAAGGCGCAAAAACAGAATCGGTTCCACTTGGCGAATTAAAAACATACTCAGAAGAAAGAATGCTTTTGTTTGATGAAGAGATGATGTCGTTTGCTATGGGAAACTGTATTACATTGGAAGACACCAATGGAAATCGAAAATTGTTAAAGAAAAGGCATGATCAAAAAATTGACGCTGTAGCGGCGATGATGGATGCCTACATAGCATACAAAGATAACAAAGAAGCATTCGAATAGGAGAAAAATTCAAAATGGAAGACTACATTTATCATCACGGTATTCTGGGTCAGCGTTGGGGCATTCGTCGGTACCAAAACGAAGACGGAAGCCTTACAAAAGCTGGTGTTCGCCATCAACGAGCTTTGGATAAGAAAGACGAAAAATGGGCTAAAAAGAATACCGGAAAAATTACAGACAAAGCAAAGTCAAAGTCGGCTAAAGAACTGAACGCTTATGGACGAGAGTTGATGAAGAATCCGAATGCCGTAACAAAAAACGGAAAATTGAGTTCCTCGATAATTATGGCATACAATCAGAAAATGGCTTCTCTTATGAACGAGAAGGTTTCCGGGCTAAAGTCTCCGTCCGGAAAAACAGTTCAATTCGTTGCTAAACGAGGCGAAATCGGCGTTTTTATGGCTTTGGCTGATCAAGGTTACAATATGTCACAACTTAAAAACGGTATTTATGGCTCCGGTAAAGTTGCCTATAAGAATACCGTAATAGACAAAGTTGAAACATAAGGAAGGAGGTTTGCTTATGGAACAAAAAGAATCATTCGGTTCTAGGCTGAAAAATGCTTGGAACGCTTTTTTTAATAGGGATCCTCCTAGAAACGTTTATGAAGAAATCGGGATGAGTTACTCCTATCGTCCCGACAGACCCCGTTTTACAAGGGGTAATGAAAGGTCTATTGTTACATCAGTATACAATCGAATCGCTTTAGATGTGTCTGCAATCAGTATTAAACACGTTCAATTAGATGAAAACGATAGGTATTTAAAAGACGTTGATTCGGGATTGAACAATTGTTTAACATTGGAAGCAAATACGGACCAAACGGGACGAGCTTTTATTCAAGATATAGTTATGTCTATGTTTGACGAAGGCTGCGTTGCAATTGTCCCTATTGATACCACATTAAGTCCCGTTAACAATGACTCTTACGATATTCTATCGATGAGAACGGGACAAATTTTAAACTGGTATCCTCAGCATGTAAAAGTTCGAGTGTATAACGAAAGGACTGCACAAAAAGAAGAAATCATACTTCCGAAGAAGTCTATCGGAATTGTTGAAAATCCATTGTATGCAGTAATAAACGAACCGAACTCGACAATGCAACGATTGATACGTAAGTTGAACATTCTCGACGCAATAGACGAACAAAGCGGAGCCGGTAAATTGGATTTGATTATTCAATTACCATATACAATTAAAACCGACCTTAGACGAAAGCAGGCTGATGAAAGAAGACAACAAATCGAAACTCAGTTAGCCGGTTCTAAGTATGGTATTGCTTATACGGATGCAACCGAGCACATAACACAGTTAAATCGTTCAGTAGATAATAATCTAATGACCCAGATTCAATATTTGACGAGTATGCTATATAGCCAGTTAGGTATTACTCAAGGTGTATTGGATGGTTCTGCCGATGAAAAGACTATGCTGAATTATCAAAGTCGTTCTATCGAACCAATTTTATCTGCAATTACAGATGAAATGAAACGAAAGTTCTTGACTAAGACTGCTCGCTCGCAGAAGAAATCTATTTCATTCTTTACGGATCCATTCAAACTTGTTCCGGTTAGTCAGCTTTCGGAAATGGCGGATAAGTTTACTCGAAACGAGATTATGACGTCCAATGAGATTAGACAAATCATTGGATTGAAACCGTCATCCGACCCGAATGCAGATGTATTGAGAAATAAGAATTTGAGCGCGCCTAAAGAAGAAACAGAAAGCAAAGAAACGCAAAAAGAAAATCCGATGGAGGTAAAAATTCAAAATGGATAAAAATTACGACTTCAGCGGATGGGCAACGAAAGCACTTTTGAGATGTTCCGATGGTCGGACGATTATGAGAGATGCCTTTAAAGACCAAGACGGAGAAACGGTTCCGTTGGTTTGGAATCATCAGCATAACGGACCCGATAATGTTTTGGGACACGCTCTATTGGAAAATAGAGAAGATGGTGTTTATTCGTATTGTTCATTCAATGAAACGCCAAATGGAAAGAAAGCAAAGACATTGGTTGAACACGGAGATGTTGTTGCTCTTTCTATTTTTGCCAATCAGCTCAAACAGCAAGGGGCTAATGTGATTCACGGTATGATTCGTGAAGTTAGTCTTGTGCTAGCCGGAGCTAACCCCGGGGCTTTTATAGACAATGTAATCAGTCACGGCGACAAAGCAGAAGAAAATGAAGAATCGGCAATTATCTTTACAGGAGAAGAAATAGAACTTTCTCCTGAAGTAAGTCATTCCGATGATTCTGCGAAAGAAATTAATAAGGAGTCCAATAGAATGGATAATGAAAACAAGGCTGACAACAAAGCCGAAAACAAAGAAAAAACTATTAAAGATGTCTTTGACGGTATGACAGAGGAACAACAGACCGTCGTTTATGCACTCGTCGGACAAGCTCTCGAACAAGGAGCAAATGAAAACAAAAACGATTCCGATGAAGATGAAAATAATAAAGGAGATAACGAAACTATGAAACACAATGTATTCGATACCGATGAGAAGAACAAGGAGAATGTTCTTAGCCACTCTGAAATGACTGCTATTATTGCAGACGCAAAGAGATACGGAAGCCTTAAGGAATCCACTCTCGAGCACGGTATCACTAATATTGAATACCTTTTCCCGGATAGCCAGAATGTAACTTCCACGCCGAAGTTTATTGACAGAGATACGAGATGGGTGGCTAAGGTTATGGCTGCCGTTCATCACACCCCGTTCTCTAGAGTAAAATCTACGTTTGCAAACATCACCGCTGATGAAGCAAGGGCAAAAGGTTATGTAAAGGGTAAAAAGAAGACTGACGAAGTATTTACTCTTCTTAAGAGAACTACTGATCCTACGACCGTATACAAACATCAGACTCTCGATAGAGACGACATCGTAGACATTACTGATCTCGACGTTGTTGCTTGGGTTAAGACTGAAATGCGTGGCAAACTCGATGAGGAGCTTGCGAGAGCATTCCTTGTTGGTGATGGTCGTGTAAGTTCTTCTAACGACAAGATTGACCCGCTTAAGATCCGTCCTATTTGGGGCGACGATGAACTTTATACTGTTAACGCTGTAATTGAAACCGGCGAAGACAAGGCTAGAGAGTTCATCAAGAGCTGTATTAAGGCTCGTAAGAATTATAAGGGTTCGGGCAGTCCTACTTTGTATACTACGGAAGATATGCTTACCGATTGCTTGCTTCTTGAAGATACTACGGGTAGACCTCTTTATGATTCCGAAGAGAAGCTTGCGACTAAACTTCGTGTAAAGGAAATTGTTACGGTTCCTGTAATGGAAGGACTCACCAGAGAAGTTTCCGGTGAGAACAGAAATCTTCTTGGTATTATCGTCAACCTTAACGATTATAACGTCGGTGCAGATAAGGGCGGTGCTGTAAACATGTTCGATGATTTCGATATCGATTACAATCAGCAGAAGTATCTTATCGAAACCAGATGTTCCGGCGCGCTTGTCGTTCCGTATTCGGCTATTGTTGTTGAAGAGAAGGCTGAGTAAAGAAATTCAAAATGGAATAATTGCTTGAGGTGAGATTATGTCAAAGTTTTACGGCTCAATCGGGTTTGCAACGACAGAAGAAACAAAACCCGGTGTTTGGGTTGAAAAGATTATAGAAAAAAACTATTACGGCGATGTAATTAAGGATACGCAATCAAATCAAAATTCAGGCAACGTCAACGACAACATAACGATTTCCAAAAGAATAAGTATAGTTTCGGATTTGTTTGCGAATGAGCATTATTCCAACATTATTTATGCCGAGTTGAAAGGCATTCGATGGAAAGTCACGAGCATCGATATCGAATACCCTAGACTGGTGCTGTCGGTTGGAGGTGTATACAATGGATAGAAGACCAAATCTACATACCCAACTTGTTAATTTATTGGGAAGTCGTAATGTGTATTTTCAACCTCCGCCGTCAGTACAAATGCGTTATCCGGCTATCATCTATAGCAGGTCTGATATAGATACGAAGTATGCGAATAATGCAGTTTATCTAAATGACGTTGCATATCAAATCACCGTAATCGATAGTAATCCGGATAGTGAAATTGTAATGAAAGTTGCAAATCTACCAAAATGTCGATTCAATAGGCATTATGTATCCGATAACTTAAATCACGATGTTTTTACAATTTATTATTAAAGGAGACTCATTATGAAACTTAAATGGGATAACGTGAAAGAACGTTATTATGAAACCGGTGTCAAAAAGGGTGTTCTCTATCCGCAGGTAGAAGGTGCTTATCCGAAGGGATGTGCTTGGAGCGGTTTGACTGCGGTAACGGAAAGTCCTTCCGGTGCTGAACCTACGGCACTTTATGCAGACAACATTAAATACCTTAATCTGATGTCGAACGAGGAGTTCGAAGGAACGATCGAAGCGTATACCTATCCTGATGAATTTAATCCTTGTCAGGGATATGCTGAAGTTGCGCCCGGAGTTATGGCGGCACAACAGACGCATCAACCTTTCGGCTTTTCTTATGTAACTCAGCTTGGAAACGATGAAAAGGGTTCTGATTACGGTTACAAACTTCATCTCGTTTACGGAGCAGTTGCTAAGCCGAGCGAAAAGGGTTATGAATCCATCAATGATAGTCCTGATGCAATTACGTTCTCGTGGGAGTTCAGCACTACGCCTGTAGAAATTGCCGATGGTATTAAGCCTACTGCAATCCTTACGATTGATTCGACTAAGGTTAAGGCTGAAAAGCTGAAAGTACTCGAGGATATTCTTTACGGTACCGATGGAAGCGGAACCGAGAAAGATGCAAGACTTCCTTTGCCGTCCGAAGTCATTGAACTTCTTAAGGATGAGATTAATTAATCACAATTGATATGAAGAGCCGTTAGCAATAAACTTTCGGCTCTTTTATATTTTTAAAAATTAAAAGGAGAATAAAAAATGTTAAAGAAAACTATAACTTACACCGATTTTAATGGGAACGAACGCACGGAAGACTTTTATTTCAATATCACCGAGGCAGAAGCTGCAGAAATGCAGTTTAGCACGGAAGGCGGTTATAAAGAAAGAATCGAAAGGATCATCCAAATGAAAGACCAGCCTTCTATTCTTAGAGCATTTAAAGAGTTCATTCTTCTTGCTTATGGTGAGAAGTCCGAAGATGGTAGAAGATTTAATAAGTCTAAGGATATTTCGGATGCTTTTGCGTCTACGCAGGCATATTCCATTCTATTTATGGAACTCGCAACCGATGCAGATAAAGCAGCCGAGTTTGTTAATGCGGTAATTCCTCAGGTAAAGGCTAAGGGCTAAAGATGTTAAAGATTGTGGTTCCCGCAGCCGAGATGTTTGATGAAAAGACAAATGAATTTATTACTGTCAAAGCTTGTGAACTGCAATTGGAGCACTCGCTCGTATCGATTTCCAAATGGGAGGCTAAATTTAATAAAGCATTTTTGTCAAAATTAAAAAAGACAGATGAAGAAACACTTTATTACATTCGTTGTATGACGTTAACACAAAATGTTAATCCAATTGTTTATAACAATTTAACGAGAAGCAATATTAGCGAAATAACGGAATACATAAATGCTCCTATGACAGCGGTTCATTTTCCCGAAAAAGAAAATGGAAGCGGTAGTGGGAAATCTATCACATCTGATTTAATTTACAGTTGGATGATAGCACTTAATATTCCTTTTGAATGTCAGAAATGGCATTTGAATCGACTGCTAACGTTGATACGAGTTTGCAACATTAACAACAATCCTAAAAAAGGAAAGCACAGTACTAAAGAAATTTTGTCAAGAAATGCGGCGTTAAATGCCGCCAGAAGAAAACAATTCAATACCAAAGGGTAGGAGGTTTTTATTATGTCACTTGAATTTTTGGCTACAGCATTGCTTTGTATCTCGGTGGTTACCGGGCTTACGACGGAAGCATTCAAGAAAATCTTGGATGGAACTAAGATTAAATACTCAAGCAACGTTCTTGCCATCATCGTTTCAATGGTGATCTCTATTGCGACTTCTATTGTTTATGTCGTTATGAATAACGTAGCAATCAGCACATCGGTCATTCTTCAGATGATTGTGCTCGTATTCTTGAGTTTCCTTGTTGCAACTCTCGGATATGATAAGGTTATTCAAACAATTAAGCAATTTTTGTCGGCAAAGAACAAAGACATTGATCAGAAATAAAAACACAGCAACGGAGAAATGAAATGATAAGTTTCAGGCAGAAAGGCGACTTCTCAAAACTCTCTAGTTTCTTTGAAAGAGCAAAGGAAGCGGTTCATTTGGGAGATCTTGACCGTTATGGTCGGGAAGGGGTAGCCGCCCTTTCTGCTGCCACTCCAAAAGATACCGGGGAAACATCGAAATCGTGGAAATACGAAATTCATAGAACTAAAGATAGAGTGTCCATATCATTCAACAATACAAATATTCAAAATGGAGTTCCTATTGCAATTATTCTGCAATACGGACATGCTACAAAAAACGGACATTGGGTTGAGGGCGAGGATTACATAAATCCGACTGTTAAACCTATTTTTGAAAGAATAGCAGACGAGGCATGGAAGGAGGTTACTAGGGTTTGAGTAAACAAATAGATCAGAAAGTTGTCGAGATGCAATTCGATAATGCTAAATTTGAAAAGAATATTCAAACCAGTATGTCGAGCCTCGATAAATTAAAAGAGAAACTAAATTTCAATGGTGTTAGCACTGGTTTGGAAGATGTCAACACTTCTTCTCGTAATGCGGCATCGGGAATGTCGGGACTCGCCGCAGGGGTTGAGACGACGAGTTCTAAATTCTCAGCAATGGAAGTTATTGCTTTTACGGCTTTGCAGAATATTACAAATTCGGCAGTAGAAGCTGGTAAAAGAATAGTAGCTTCCCTCAGCATTGACCAAGTAACATCTGGCTTTGCGAAATACGAAGAAAAAACCACGGCAGTTCAAACTATTATGAACGCCACTGGAAAATCAATAGATGAAGTAAATGAACAATTAGAGAAATTGAATTGGTTTACTGATGAAACCAGTTATAGTTTCACGGATATGGTTTCCAATATTGGTAAATTTACTTCAAATGGCGTTGACTTAGGAGTTTCGGTAACGGCAATGATGGGTATCGCCAACTGGGCGGCATTGTCCGGTCAGAATGCCGAAGCAGCCGGTCGAGCGATGTATAACTTATCGCAATCGATTGGTATGGGCGCAGTCAAGTTGCAAGACTGGAAGTCCATTGAAAACGCTAATATGGCAACAAAAGAATTTAAGGAAATTGCTATTGAAACCGCTAAAGCATTGGGCGTTTTAAATGAGAATGCCGAAACCGAAAGCGGCATAGCAGTTGGTGCGGAAAACTTTTCAAGTACATTGTCAGAAGGATGGTTTACGAGTGAAGTTCTTCTCGCCGCCTTAGATAAATACGGTAATTATTCCGAAGAAGTCTATAAAGTAGCAACCGAGCAAGGTTTGACAGCTGCCGATGCGATGAAAATCGTTAGTTCCGAAACGATGGAACTCGGTTCTAAGGCATTTAAAGCAGCGCAAGAAGCTAAGACATTTACCGATGCGTTAAATGCAACGAAAGATGCAGTAAGTTCGGGTTGGATGTCAACTTTTGAAACTATATTCGGTAATTACGATGAAGCAAAGGTTCTTTGGACAGATGTCGCGAATGAACTGTATGATATTTTTGCATCGGGAGCGGAAAGTCGTAACGAATTGCTTGGAGAATGGAAGGAACTTGGCGGTCGTGATTTAATGATTGAAGCTTTGATGAATTCTTTGACAATTTTAAAGAATGTAATCGAAGCGGTCAGCACAGCTTTTCATGATATTTTCCCTGCAAAGACAGCCGATGATTTCGTTTCGATGACGCAATCAGTAAAGGATTTTACGGAAAGATTAAAAAACAACGAAGGACTATTAAATAATTTTACTAGGATACTTCGAGGATTATTTGCCGTTTTGGATATTGGCAAGCAGCTTATATCTTCGGTGTTCAGAGTGCTGGATCCGCTTTTAAGTAAGATTCCTGCTCTTAGTGGCGGTGTTTTAGATTTAGCGGGTTCTTTCGGTGATTTTTTAGTTAATCTGGACGATTCTATTAAAAAGTCCGATTTCTTCTACAATATGTTTACAAAAATTGCAGAAGTTATCGGCAAAGTCGTTTCTGCTTTGCGAGAATTTATCGCTAAGGTAAAAGAAACGGAAGTGTTTGCTAAGATTAGCGAGTTACTGTCAAAGGCTATCGGTAAGATAAAAGAATTTATAGCGGCGGCAAAAGAAAAATTTTCAACACCGGGATTCGATTTATTCCATACGTTGCTTGAAAAATTACATAATGCGTTAACCGTTGTATTTAATATTATCGGCAAAGTCGTTTCTGCAATCATAAATGCATTTAAATCGGTTGCACAGGCCATTACCGGTTCCTCGCTGTTACAAGTTTTATCTAAGGTATGGGAAATCATAGTTGCTATTGGAAAATGCATATTTGGTTTGCTCGGGGAAGCAATAAGTTCTCTTTGTGAAAAGCTAAAGGATGCAGATTTCAAGGGAATTTTAGATTTCTTAACAACACTTTCGGTTGGTGGAATGGCGGCTGGAATTGCTAAATTCTTCAATTCGATTTCAGCACCATTTGAAGGAATTAAAGATATTGTCAAAGGCATATCGGGGATTCTCGATAGTGTGCGTGGTTGTTTCGAAGCATATCAGAACAAATTAAAAGCCGACACATTAATGAAAATTGCCTCTGCAATCGCTATATTAACTGCGTCGTTATTGGTTTTATCATTTATAGATAATGACAAGCTAATGCAAGGCATTTCCGGGATTACAATGTTGTTTGCGGAACTTCTGCTTTCGATGAAACTATTTACATCATTTAGTGGTAAATCTAAGAAAGCAATGTCCACAACGACAATGATGATTGGAATGTCACTTGCAGTATTGGTGTTAGCATCGGCATTGAAAAAGTTGTCTAGTTTGGATAGCGAAGCTCTCGGTAGGGGGCTTGTTGGACTAACAGGCTTGCTGGCTATTATGATCGCATCGACAAAAATGATTGGTAAAGACGGAAAGAAAGTAATGAAAGGTGCTTTCCAATTGATATTGTTTGGTATGGCTATTAAAATTCTTGCTTCGGCTTGTACTAAGCTATCAAAACTCTCTTGGGGTGAACTTTCAAAAGGTTTAGTCGGAGTCGGCGTATTAATGGCAGAAATTGCAGTATTTTTACGAGTTGCTAAATTTAATAAAAAAGCAATTTCTACGGCACTTGGGATGATACTGCTTGCCAGTGCGATTAAGATTTTAGCGAAGGCTTGTGTTATATTTGCCGATTTGAGCTGGAGCGGAATTGCAAAAGGACTTGGTAGCATAGGTGTATTGCTTGCCGAACTGGTGCTGTTTACGAAGTTAATCGGACAACCTAAACGATTGATTTCTACGGGAATTGGACTTATCGGGGTGGCTACCGCAATGAAGATATTTGCCTCGGCAATGACTTCGTTTGCGAAACTCTCTTGGGGTGATACCGCGAAAGGATTATTTGCTATTGCCGGATGTTTGGCTGCCGTTACGGTTGCTTTGAATTTCTTGCCGAAAGGAATGATTAGCAAAGGACTTGGACTTATTGCGGTTGCCACGGCTTTGACTATTCTTGCTGCTGCTCTTAATAAAATGGGTAGTATGAGTTGGTCGGGAGTTGCAAAAGGCTTGTTATCGCTCGGTGGTTCGCTTGCTATATTGGCAGTTGGTCTTAGAGCAATGAAAAAATGCTTATCTGGCGCTGCTGCTTTGCTGGTTGCTTCAATGGCTTTGGCTGTTCTTGCACCTGTCTTGGCATTACTCGGAGCAATGAGCTGGGAAGCCATTCTTAAGGGGTTGGTTGCTTTGGCCGGAGCGTTTGTGATTTTGGGAGTAGCGGGAGCGGTTCTCGGACCGTTAACGCCTGCAATCTTGGCAATCTCGGGTGCTTTGGCTCTTTGTGGAGTTGCGGTTTTGGCAGCCGGTGTTGGTTTAACTGCCGCAGGAGTCGGACTTTCTGCATTGGCGGTGGCGTTTACTGCATTTGCTACGGCTTTGTCAGTTGGTGCTACGGCAATCGTTGCAGGATTAACGGTTATCATATCTGGAATTGTTCAGTTGATTCCAACAGTCGCAACAATGATTGCAAACGGCTTGATTGAATTTGCTAAAGTAATTGGCGAAGGTGCTCCTATCATTGCAGAAGCGGTAAAGAGCGTTGTGCTTAATTTGCTTGACATATTGGTAACTTGCGTTCCGCAAATAGTAGAAGTAATCTTTGTCTTGCTGGAAAGCGTTTTGGCAACTCTCGTTGAACACGCTCCGACAATTGTCCAAGCTGTATTTGACATTTTAATTGCGTGTCTCGAAGGTATAGCGAATAACATCTCGATGGTTGTTCAAACAGCAATCGACATCGTTGTTAACTTTATCGAAGGCATTGCTCAAAAGCTCCCCGATGTCATTCAAGCGGGTTTTGATTTGATTATCAGCTTTATAAACGGTATTACAGATGCTTTGAATAAGAATACGAAACCGTTGATCGAAGCGATGGGTAATTTGTTTAAAGCCGTGTTGAATTCGATTTGGGAAGTCTTTAAAGGCGCGGGAACGTTGTTGTACGATATCGGTAAGAACATTATCCAAGGACTTATCAATGGTATTAAAAATGCCGCTGAAGCACTTTGGAATGTGGTATGTGATGTTGGCAACAGTATCAAGGATTGGTTCTGCAATTTGTTTGGTATTAATTCACCTTCAAAAGTTTTCGCTGAATACGGTATGTATATGGATGAGGGTTTGGCGGTTGGCTTATACAAATACTCTGATAGGGTTGAAGATGCAACGGAAAAGGTTGGCGAGAATGCGATCGACACTATGTCCGACGCAATCTCACAAGTTTCCGACGTCATTGAAAACGGAGAATTCGGAGAGCCGACAATCAGACCTGTAATGGATCTCTCGCAAATTCAAAATGGAACCGCTATGCTTTCCAAGATGATGAGCGACGCCGACGATTACAAGATGTCCGCATCCGTTAATTTGGCAAATCAGGCAGCAAAGGGAATGTCTCGCAGTCAGGTTGACGACGATTCGACTTCGCTCGATAGCTTGGCGAAATCAATTCAAAAGATGGTAGATAATCCATCTCAAAACGTATCAAACGTATTTAATATCACGGGAGACGACCCGCAAGAAATTGCGGAACGTGTTTCCGACATCATACAAAAACAAATCGTTAGGAAAGGAGCAACATGGGAATAATCATTTTCAACGGTCTATCCTCTGCCGATTATGGAATCAAGGTATGGCAAGCACCTACTTATACGATTCCTGAAAGAGATTACGAAACGGTTCACGTTCCCGGAAGGGACGGGGATTTGTTACTTGATAAGGGTTCTTATAAAAACACCACAAGGTCTTACGTAGTCTCTTTCGGGAGACTAAATAAGAAGGATTTTACGATTCTCGCAAACAGCTTGTCGGAATGGCTTCATTCCTGCTCAGGGTATGCTAGATTGGAAGATTCCTATGAACCCGAATATTACCGCATTGCGGCATATCAAGAAACTAACGACATAACGAACGCTTATCATGAAGCGGGGCAGACAACAATCAAATTTAATTGTAAACCGCAGAGATACTTAAAATCGGGGGACGAAACGATAACATTTAGAAGCGCAGGCTCCTTGATTAATCCGACGTTTTTCTCTGCAAGACCGATTATTAAAGTTTACGGTAGCGGTAACGGTGTGCTTAAAGTCGGAGAGTATACCGTTACTATTACGTCAATCGACGGTTATATTGTTATTGATAGTGAAATAATGGACGCTTACAAAGATACAATCAATTGTAACGCACAAATTCAACTGAACGGCAATTTCCCGAGATTAGATCAAGGAACTACCGAAATTGCTTTTTCGGGAGGAATTACATCTGTGGAGGTGATACCTAAATGGTGGACAATTTAATCAGATTATTTGATTCTGCTGAAACAGAGTTTAGCACAAATGGTATCGGTGTCCTTCCGGATGCCGAATCGTGTGTTGTAACGGAAGAAAAAAACGGCGAATTTGAGTTGGAGATGGTTTACCCGATTACAGGTAAACGATATTCCGAGTTGACAATGCGACGTATTATCGTTGCAAAGTCGAACCCGTATTCCAATCCGCAGCCGTTTCGAATTTATTCGATAACCAAGCCTTTTAACGGTAGAGTAACGGTGAATGCCGAGCATATTTCTTATGATATGTCGGGTTATCCCGTTCCGCCGTTTACGGCTGGTTCTTGCGCAGACGCTTTAAGTAAATTAAAGGAAAACTGCGCTGTAACTTGTCCGTTTACTTTTTGGACGGATAAAAACGTAACAAAAGATTTTTCCACAGACAAGCCTTATAGTATGCGTTCATTGCTCGGCGGAGTCGATGGTTCTATATTAAGCGTATTCGGTAAAGGCGAGTATGAGTTTGACGGATATTTGGTAAAACTGTGGCTAAATCGAGGAAAAGACCGTGGCGTTGTTATTCGTTACGGCAAAAATCTTACGGATATTGAGCAGGAAGAGAATTGCAGTTCGGTATATACTGGCGTTTATCCCTATTGGTATGCTGAAAACTCCGAAATGGTGTCTTT
>CAYPRM010000025.1:0-19960 GCA_964413365.1 uncultured Lachnospiraceae bacterium
CCTATGACCCTCTGCTTGTAAGGCAGATGCTCTCCCAACTGAGCTATGCTTCCATATGCCGCTGATATTTCAACGACTTTGATATTATATCACAAGGTTTGTCCCTTGTCAAGCACTTTTTTTCGATTTTTTTATGTTTTTTTCAAAAAATATTAAAAAATATCAAAAAATCAAAAGGCACTCGGCATAAGCCGAGTGCCTTAGGTGATAAATACAGCTTAGCGGAGGTAGTATCTCTCTGCCGTTTTACCGCTGATATACGGTATCTCGGACGCTATATGCGAGATATCGTCGGCGTATTTCTCAAAGAATTTATCGCTCACATCCTCATTTATTCCGATAAGGAGCAGGGACGAGATATAGAGCGAGGTGGGGTTGACGAACCTCTCGGAGAGTGGGAAGTCGGCGGACAGCGGAATATATATACCCGATATCTCGCCCTGCTCCTGCTCTCCCTTCCATTTCCTATACTCTGCGTCAAGCTCGGCGAGCACGGTACACGCCGCCGCAAGGGCGTAAGGAAATCTCTCCTGCATCTCCTTACGGATCCTTGCCTCGGCGGTGGTGGTATTCTCGCGCTCGACGCTCTCCCTGACGGTCTCGGTGCTCGTTCCGCTCGATTCGAGATCCGTTGTTTTGGTTTCGCTCGTGGGATCTGTGAGAATACACTTTGAGCTATTCTCTCCCTCCGTTGCGCTCTCGCTGAAGGTCTTGCTCCTGACCTTGACGGTATCAAGTGCGGAGAGCATTGCGCTCCTCACATTATAATATACCGCCTCGAGGATATCCCTACACTCAATAGCAGCCATACATTACACCGCAGGCTTGAGATTGAGAACGATGAACTCGTTGGGGTAGACTATCTTCGCACCGTAGAGGTGAAGTCCCTTGACCGCGTCGGCAAATCTCTTTTCGGGGCGGTATGCCTCGACCTCGGAGATCTGCTCTGCAAATGCGACGGCGCGCTTGGTACGTGCGAGGCACTTATGATAGCCCTCACCGTCGACGACGACGTTATTGGATACAAAGACCTTACAGCCTGCGATCCTGCCGAGCATACCCGTCTCGAGTGTCTCGCCGTTATTCGTGCCGAGGTCGATCTTTGCTCTGAGAATGAGTGCGGAGATCTCGGGAGAGACCTCAATGACGATATCCTCTGCGTCCATAACGCCCGCCTTCATCATCTCGGTCTTTACGTCGATGATATGGTCAAGGACGGTGCTTGCGGCAAGAGCTGCGTCGGTTATCATATTATCCGAATCGGAATAGAGTCCGTAAACGTAGGAGTCCGCCGCGTTCGCAAGTGCGGATGCCGCGGTCCTCATCGCCTCGTCCATAAGCTTGGGGTTGGACTGCGCTCTGTCCACGTCGTCGATCTGGAAGTTGAAATACTTTGCCTGATCTATCTTGAGTGTACGTGCGGTGTCGGAGAGCGTCTCGGGTGCGTTCATATCGGTATTCTTCTTATAATCCGAAACGGTAACCTCGCCGACGCCGCAGATCTTTACGACTGCGCCCTGTGACTTGATATCTCCCTCGTAATCCCTCGAGCAGTTCATGACGCCGATGTACTTCTTATCAAGCTGCTTCAAGAGATTTTCGCTCCATATTGTTGAAATAAAATTAGTAATTGCCATTTTTCTTTTTCCTTTCTTTTTTAGATCTTGATTTTTAATTAGCTCCAATGCTTCATTGATTCAATGATGTCATCGTATTTCTCCCTTACCTGACGGGGTGTCATTCTTTTTACCTCGTCGGGGGAGTAGTAATTTTCGCTCTCGCCTCCGAGTATCGAGCCACTGCTCATTCGGCGATTGCTCTCGTTTTTCTGTGCGACCTTTTCCCTTTCAAGCTCGCGAAGCCTCAGGTGGAGTGCAAAGCCTGCGCAAAGTGAGCCTCCGCGCCTCACCTCATCCCACACGCTCTGCGGTATCTCGTGCAGATCCGTATCGGGAAAAAGCTCGGCGAAGCTATCAAGCTCCCTTGCCGCCCTGCTCTGCGCTCTGTCAAGTTCCTCACGCTCACGCAGGCGTTCTCTCAGCTCGGAAAGCTCGCTCTCGAGCTGCTCGATGCTTTTTTGCTCAGATTGGGGGCTGTCGCCCATCTCCTGAATCTCTGCTTGGGACACGTCATCCGTCGGGAGCGGTGCGGTATCGGGCATTACCGTACTATCGGTATCACTCAAGGCTTCCACCCCCTCCCATCAGTCCTGCTTTACTCGCTCCTATGGAGAGGGCGTATTCATCGGGAAGGCTCGAGAGATACTGCTCGAGCGTGATATATCCGCCGTCAAGGAGCTTATCGAGTATTGAGAGCGTTACGCTCGGTGTGTATCCGCTCGAGTCGACCGCTCTTACCGATGCGTGGAAAAGAGCGTGGCGCGTGCTATCCGTTAGCTCATCACAGCCGTAGCTTCCGTCATCGCAGAGGACGGGCACGAGCCTATCCTCGGGGAAATACGCGAGCGTCATATCCGCCCAGATCGACGCAAGCTGTTCTATACATTCATACAGTCCTGCACGCACGAGCTTAAGGGGTATTCTCGACGCCTCCTGTATTGCGAGTATTGCGCTCGTATTCTCCGGCTCGACGTTACCGAGGGCGGTATCGGTCGCTCCGCTGAGCTCCTTGGTCGACTCGATGACCTTATCGAGAAGGTCGAGGTAATCGTCCTGAAGCTTGCCGACGTCGAGCACCGCAAAGGCATCGGAGACGTTCACCGAGCCATGTGCCGCGATCGCCTCGCCGACCTCGTTCGACCACTCTGGGATCTTCGTCTTATCGTATACGACCTTCGAGAAGGCGGTGTCGCTCATATGCTTCATCACCATAGCATACGCGCGGTTGATGTACTTCTGATTTGCGATCATTGAGCTTATCGGGCTGGTTCCGTGGAAGCTGTTCTTCGTCGGAGTCCAGTTAAAGACCGCTACGGGATAGAGCGTGCAGGGGGTTCTGACTCTTGAGATCACGCAATCCCTTGTGCTTTTTTCAAAGCACACCCTGCCGTCCTCACGCCAAAATTTGATGAGGTATGTTGCCTTCTCCTCCTCGTCGCCCTCAAGCTCCGCAAGTGAGCCATCCGAGATAACCTCCCCCGACTCGGGAGAGTCCGCGCGGATACGCCTTACATCATCCTCGGAGACTCCGTTCTCCCTCGCCTCACGGCGGAGGGAATACACGCTCGCTCTGCCCGAGAGAATGACGTAATCCTGCGACTGTATATCGCACCGATTGACGTCGGCGACAAAGATATTCACGTTGTCGATAACGTCCGTTTCGATATCGCCCTCATATCTGCCGTCTCCGCACGCATCGGGACGCCAATAGCAATAGAGCGCGCCGTCGCCCGAGATCGCCGCATTGAGTGCGAGGGAGTAGAGCTTCTGATCCATCTTATCCCTCTCCCAGCGAAATCTCGCGTTATCCGTCAGCAGCTTAGCACCGCGGAGATCGACGGTACAGCGATCCGCAAAGGGCGTTTTCTCGTCGGAAAAGCTTATATCCGTGCTTGATGGCACGACGGAGCAGACGAGATAGTCCACGATCCGCTTGACCACGTTGAATACGGGATGGGGCAGGTCGCCCTGCGGCACACCGTACCATTGATCGCCGCGGTAGAAGCGTTCGTTCTCACGCACCGTCGAATAGAGTCCTATCCTACGCTTATAAGCCTTTCCTGCTTCATATTGAAGCCATGTTTTACTTAAAGAAGCCTTCATTTTTTCCTTTCTATAGCCTGTGGCTATGTTATTTTGTTATTTTTTTGCACGGTTGATCCTTTAGTCAATAATAAAGTAGCGGTGTTGAGCTTCCCGACGGTGGGAAGCGGAACGGCAGAGGCTCGTCGCGCTCGGGCTTGGGATATGCCAAGCGGCTCATCAGCGCGTACCTCAATGCCTCGGGAGCATGCGTGAGTGCGTGGGGCTCGCCGGATGCGTCCTCCGCTCTCCGCCTGTCGCAGAGCAGTCCCTGCATCGAGCGTATCAGCTCCGTGCAGTCGCGTGAGATGAACAATCTCGGCTTGCCCTCGCGCAGGCTCAGGTATTCCCTGACCACTCGCCAGCCCTGCACTCTCCTGTTGTCCGCAGGGAGCATCGCCGCCATTCCACGCTCCGCACTCATGATCTCAAAGCCGCTCCTGCCCGTATCCTGCCGTCTGTTCCAGAGGTCGGGCGAGGCGACGGCGTATTCCACGCTCGTATCCGAGAGGAATTCCGCTATCTCCCGTGCCGCCTCTCCAAGCGTCAGTCCCGATCTGCACAGCTCGCGCTCAACGTAGATATTGCCGTCGGCATCGTACGAGAGCAGAAGCAGAGCGAGCATATCGAAGCCATAGTCGAACGCCGCAAAATGCTCTGTATTTTTTGGAATAACGGCGGCGTCGAGTGTGTGGAGCTCCTCGGAAAATTCGGGGAAGAATTGTCCCTCGAACACGTCCCAACTCCCCTCGAGCCACGCTCTCCTCAGTCTCTCGGGCAATGCTCGCAGTCTATCCACGTAGTCGGGATCGGACCTCAGCAGCACCTCGTTGTCATAAACGCCTGCAGGTATGAAGGCATAGTCCTCCGCACGCTCGCCTGCGTGGTAGATACGGTCGATAAAGAGCCGCTTTACCCACGCATGACCGACGCCGCCGGGGTTACAGGTGAGATACATTCTCTTGGGAAAGTCATTGACGCCTCGCAGACATGCCTTAAATATAGAAAACTGATATTCGCTCAGCTGCGTTGCCTCGTCTATTGCTATTACGTCGTATTCCTGTCCCTGATATCTCAGTGTATCCCCATCCCTCGCGCAGTAGCCGAGTATCAGCCTACTGCCGTTCGGGAAGCAGACCGCGCTCTCACGCTCGGAGTAGTGCACCGCCTCGCCGTATTCCGCAAGGAGGGGCATGAGGTGGTTCGATCTCAGCTCCGAGAGCGTTCGGCGCAGGAGCAGGCAGCGTATCCCCGAGTATCTCAGGCAGAGTGCCACGAGCTTGCGTCGCAATGCCCATGATTTTCCGCCTCCCCTCGCGCCGCCGTATGCGGTGTATTTCGCTCGCGAGTCGAAAAATTCCTGCTGGCGCTTGCTCGGGCGTCCGCCGATCCTTTTTACCGCTCCCACGCTATTCCCCATCGGATATCACGTCATGCTCAAAGACCACCGTAAGTCCTGCCTCCGCGGCGTCGCCCTCGAGCCTCTCTCCAAGCTCTAAACGCCCCTTGCAGTACGATCCTATGAGTGTCGCGCTCTTATCCGAGTTCAGCGCCTCGTCCTCAAGCAGAGCAAGAAGTGCTCCATACTGCCCTGCGTACCTTGTGCGGAGTGCCATAATGTCCGCAACTCCGACGCCGAGGCTTCTCGCAAAGCCCGCAAGATTCGGAAACCTGCCGCCGCGTCCCTTTGTGCTTCCGTCGTCCTCCGAGGGGCGGCATGAGGCGGCGTATTTCTCCGCGTGCTCAAGAAGTCTGCCTCGTCTGCAGATCCTATCAAGCTTTTTTACTGCATCAGCTTTTCATCTTATCATTCCTCCTCTCTCTCAACCGTGCAGGCGAATTATAGCAGAAAAAGCCGTGCCACAGAGTGCCGCAGGGTGTCGCGGAGTGTCATTTTCAGCACATTTCGGGTGATTTTTCAAGATTTTTATAAAAATCCTTGTTTTTTTGCCCGTTATGGGTTATAATCGAGTTAGAAACGAGGTGAATTTGAATGGTACATACGGTCTGTCGGACGATCGCCCCACTTGCGGAGGATGAGGAGCGAGAGATACTCAAAACGCTCTCCCCTGCCGCACGTGAGCGTCTTGAAAAGAAAAAAGAGCCACATCTGAGGCTCTCATCCCTCTGCGCGCTCTCCCTGCTCACGTCGGAGCAACGTGCCGGACTTGAATATACAGCCGAGGGGCGTCCGTATTTTAGCGGCATCGTGGGCGAGATCTCCATTACACATTCACGCACGCTTGCGGCGGTGGCGATAAGCGATACGGACGGTGAGCTTGTCGGGATCGACGCGGAGGATATAAGATATGAACGGAATGAGCAGCTGAGGTTTATGAGCGTTGCGGAGAGGTTCTTTACGGAGAGAGAGCTTTCCACCCTCGTTTACGGCATTGAGCCGGAGCGCATTTGGGCAAAAAAGGAGGCACTCTTTAAGTACCGTGGCGGCGAGGGCTCACTCCTCGATGTCGATTCCACGGACTGCGGAGAGGCGCAATTTGTTATAAAGCAGATCGACGATACGTATGTTGTTCTTTGTATGCACAAGGATACTAAAAGATATATATAAAAACAAAAAAGACCTCACAGAGGTCTTTTTTGTGTTTGTGTTGCTTGATGGGGATGATTTTTGTGGGTGCGGCGCTAAAAATTCGTGTGCCGACAAAAGGTAATATTGCTTTTTATTCCTTCGATCCCTCTATGAAATAGGATGCTTCCATATCGGCGACGGAGACTGCGAAGGCAAGGGGGAACATTTCGAACGCCTTACTGACGTTATTTGCCTCCTGCGGCATTACGTTCGAGAATCCCATGTGGTAGCGGATCGCGAACGCCTCATCCCTCGTCAGGCGCATAAAGCCCGAGATGATATAAACGGACTTTTCGCCGTGTCCGTAGGGGAGGTTATCCTCTATCGTATAGAAGGGTACGCTCTTCCAGACGCCGTTCTCCTTAACGTTTCTCGTGCTCTCAACGTAAAAATCCACCTTACAGAGGTCATGGAGCAATGAAACTATTGCTATACTCTCATCGGAATAATAATCTATTCCGTAGACCTCCCTCATTCTCGGGCGGTCCATTATATCCTTAAGACATTCATAGACGTTAAGACTATGCTCGCAGAGTCCGCCGGGGTACGAGCCGTGGAAGCGTGTGGACGCGGGGGCTGTGAAGAAATCGCTATTGCAGAGGTATTCAAGGAGCTTATCCGCGCCGTCCCTCTTTATATATTTCTTATAGATCTCTATAAATTTTTCCTTATTATCAAGTATATCCATATCTTTACCTCTCATTTATTCTTTCCGAGGGCGGGATCTTCCCTCCAATATACGGGGCTCTCAAAGCTTCCCGTGTGATATCCCATCGTCAAGCGGACGAGCATGGAATTCAAAAGCTCGACCGTTACATTCGGAAGCTCGGGATCGTGGTGCTCGCCGCCGATGCCAGAATCGTCCGTTACGAAAATGAACGTTCCGCCCGTATATATTGCCGCCTCGCGCATGATATATTCCGTAAGTCTACCCGAGCCGCTGCAAATTACGGGGCAGATGCGTATGCCCTTATCCGCCGCGGTCAGTACGGCATCGTGGAAGGTCTGCTTATTCTGACTGCCCGTGTGAGCAGGTGCATCGAGGACGTGGAAGATGATCTTCGTGGTATTCCCCGTGCTCCACTGCTTTGAGGTCGCCTGCTTCAGCGCCTCATCGACCGCCTCGGGGTAATCTCCGCCGCCGTCGGCGTGCTGCTCATTGAGTGCCTTCTGCATCTTCTCCATACCGTCCTTGGTCGTTACGTCCGTAAAATCGTAATAATCAAAGGGCACTTTATCGTCCGTATCACGGTAGAAAAGAAGTGCAAGCTTTATTATGGTACTCTTATCGTTCTCGGAGATCTTGAATATGACGTCCGCAAGCTCCGCCTTAAGGAACGATATCTCGTCGCTCATCGAGCCTGTTACGTCGACCACAAGCATAAGCTCGATAGTATTTATCTTATCCGCAGAGGTCTCAAGCTCCGCTGTAAGCTCGCGGTGCTCCGAGTCGAACATCACCTCAGAGGTCGCAGAGCCGCTCGTTATTCTGACATAGCCCTCGCTATCCGACGTGAAGATATACGCCATACCGCTCGCGTCGGATACTGCCGAGAAGATCTCCTCGTCGCCCACGCTATACGCCATGACACGCGCGCCTGCGACGGGTGTGCCGTCGGAGGTCACGCTGACGCTGACACGGTTAAGGGAGTCAAAGCCCCAGCCGTCCTCAGAGTAGCCGAAGAAATTACCCTCTCCGTCGATCTCTCCGCCCTGCGAAAAGAGGTCACCCCAGAGCTTATAATTCGCATTATCCGACCACGCGCCTGCTGTCATCATGCCCGAGGGGATACGGGTAATAGAGTCTCCGTTGTCCGAGCCGCCCTTATCTGTATCGCTCGATCCCTCAAAGAACATATCCCCGTCGCCCGTGCTCATAAATCCGCTGTCGATACCATCCACCGAGGGATAACCTCCGTCAGGATATCCGGCTTCAATATTGCACGACGCAAGTGCAAGCACGAATGTAAAAAGGATGATAAATGCTGCAAATCTCTTGATATTTTTCATAATGAGACCTCCTTTTATTCCTACAATTATATTATATACTATGTGTATTCCCTTGTCAACGGCAAATGAGTCTACGCGCCCTGACTTTTTCCCGTCAGAGTGAAAATGATGTCCGAGAGCTCCACGACCGTTCCTCTCGTTGCAAATCCGCCGACGTACATCCTCTCCGTATCGCGTGCGAAAAGGTCAAAGTCGAAAAAGCTCCGCCTATGCTCCCTCTCTCCGTCGGAGATGCGGACGGTAAGACGCTGTCCGACTCTCTCGATAAGGAAAAAATATCTGCTATGCTCGCGCGGCGGTGGTAAGGTCTGCTCCGAGGCTTTATGAAGCTCGCCGCCCTCGCGGTAGAAATTGCACAGGATCTCGCCGCCCGAGAGCAGTGCGCCTGCGGTGATATAATTTGCGCTCGCGGTGCTGTCGGAATTCTGGTCTATTATGCAGTCATCTCGGAGCATCAGCCCAAAGGCGGACTGCTCGCTCTTACTGTCCCCGACGCACAGCACCTCGCAGGCGGCGTAGAGTATGAAATCGTCATCGGGTGCAAGCGGACTGAAAACGAACGCAAAGCCGTCCGTTCCGCGTGCTATCTTGCCCTTACTCGTGCCTGCACTCTGACCGACGGTGAAGCGTCCCTCCCCCGTTTGCCTTGCTATATATCCCGTGGCGGCATTTTGAGGATCGTCCCCCGTCGCGCCAAACGCCGTGCCGTACCAGCCCACGGTCTGCGTGGTAAATTGGGGCATGGGGATATATTCATCAAGCCTTGGCGGTTTGTAGCTCGGCGGCTCGTAGCCGTCAAGTGGGGCAAGCTCGCTCTCCTGCGGCTCACTTATTCCGTCCGAGACAAGATGGCGAAGCTCGGGGATATTTGCTATCTCCTGAGCGAAGATATATGCCATCATTCGTGCGCCGTAGATATTCAGATGCGTGCAGTCGACCGTTGCCATATCGGGAACGATCTCTCCGCTCGTCTCCCTACGTCCTGCGACCACGGCGTGAAATCTCAGGGCGTGCTCATAGCCGAGAGTCAGATAAAGCTTCCGTGTTAGTGCTGTGAGATCGACCGTCGGCACGCCAAGCTCCGCACCGAGATCACGTATCGCCTGTGCGTAGTCCCCTGTCGGGGTGATATGACCGCAGGAGGCGGTGTAATCGTTCGTCTCGCTCGCTCGCACTATCGGCGTGCAGAGGATGGGTAATGCGCCCCTCTCGCGTGCGGGCTTCACATAAAATTCATTAAGATAATAGCCGAACGACCTTGCGTCAGAGCTTGGAAGCCGTGCATCGGTGAACCTCGTTGCGTCCGCACTCTTCTCGTCGTTGTGCCCAAAGCCGATGATGAGGATATCGCCCTCTGCGATCTCCCCGAGGGCCTCCGCGTACTGCGGCTCGGATACAAAGCTTTTAGAGCTTCTACCCGAGAGTGCAAGGTTGCGGAGCTCGATATCCCCTCTTAAAAAATTGCAAAGCTGTGTTGCCCAGCCGTAGCGAGGGTAGTAATATCCGTCAGAGAACTCGCTGAGCGTGGAATCCCCCACGGCAAAGCAGCGTATTTTTTTGCTCATTTTCCTTTTCATATTCTCATTTCTTCATCAGATCGCGGATCTCCTTGAGGAAGGTATCCACGTCCTTGAACTCACGGTAAACGGACGCAAATCGAACGTATGCGACCTCGTCACGCTTCTTGAGTCCGAGCATTACAAGCTCTCCTATCTCGCGCGTGCTGACCTCGTTCTTCATTGAATTCTGCAGCTCCTGCTCCACCTCGGAAACGACCTCCTCGGGCGAGAGCGGGCGCTTATGACACGCCTTTATGACGCCGGAGAGAAGCTTATTTCGGTCAAAAAGCTCCTTCTCGCCGTCCTTCTTTATAACGAATATCTGCGTCGTTTCTATCGTCTCAAAGGTCGTGAACCTCCTCTGGCATTCAAGACATTCTCTGCGTCGGCGGATGCTGTTTCCGTCGGGCGAGGGGCGTGAATCCACCACCTTGCTCTCGATGCAGCCGCAAGCGGGACATTTCATATATATTTTTCCTCCGAAAATAAATTGTTTTCCAATATATAATACCATTTTTTGCGATATTTGTAAAGGTATTTCAAAAAAATTATTTACAAAGAGAAAAAACGGTGCTATAATTTAATTATAAAATAAAAAAGGAGAACTCTTATGAAAAATCTGTTTTTGAGGACTCTCATATTATTAATCATCTCCGTATTGACAATAGCCTCCCTCGCATCGTGCGATATCATTGATATCGGTAACGGTGGTAACGGCGGTAACAGCGGTAACAGCGGTAACGGCGGTACGCAGGGTGGCAGTACCTCGAACGAGGGCAATGGAAACGGACTTGAATTTCTCGCCGTGGAGGGCGGTTACAGTGTCATCGGAATCGGCACTAACACGGATGCAGAGCTTATAATTCCCGATACATATAACGGCAAGCCCGTAGTGGAGATAGCGCAGGAAGCCTTTCGCTACGCGGCGAATATAAAGAGCGTCGTCATTCCCGGGAGCGTCAAGAGGATCGGGGTCAATGCATTTCATACCTGCCGAAGCCTTGAGCGTGTCATACTCTCCGAGGGCGTTCAGGAAATAGGCAATTACGCCTTCCAATACTGCCCAGTGCTCACGTCCGTGAGCCTGCCGGAGAGCCTCAGGACCGTCGGCTCGTGCGCCTTCTCGCATTGCAGCGCCCTTGCCGAGATCACTATTCCCAACGGCGTGACAAGTATAGAGCACGACGCCTTTGAATGGTGCACGGCTCTCAAGACGATCACTCTCGGCAAGACGCTCGTCGAGATGTGCAAGACGGCGTTCATTCCAAGCACCATAGAGCATATTGTGATCTCCGAGGGTACGGAAAAGATATGCGCTCAAGCGTTCGGATATCATGATTTCCTTGTGAGCGTTACTATTCCGAGCAGCGTCAAGGAGATCGGAAGCTTTGCCTTTACGGGATGTGGCGCGCTTACGGAAATAAATATTCCCGAGGGCACTGAGATAATAGGTAAAAGCGCATTTTTACTGTGCACCTCGCTCAAGACCGTTTCCCTGCCGAGCACGCTCGTGTCCATTGGCGAGGGGGCGTTTGAAAAATGTGAGTCGCTGACCTCTATCACCGTTCCCGAGAGCGTTACGGAGATCGGCGATATGGCGTTTATGGATTGCACAGCCCTTGAGACCGCTGTGCTGTACGGTGGGGGAGAGACGCTTGACAATATGATTTTTTCGGATTGTAATAATCTGCGCAGCGTCGTATTCTCGAGCAATACTACCACCCTCGGCTCGCTCTTTTACGTTACCTTCTCCAAGGTCGAGAGTCTGACCGTTCCCGTGAGTGTTACAAGCATCGGCTGCCTGTTTCTGAACAGCAGTGAGGCAGTTCCCTACCCCCTCCGCAACGTCTACTACGGCGGCACCGTCGCGCAGTGGGAGCAGATAGAAAAGACCGATGATTGGACGAAGGTCGCCCCCGATTGCGTTATCCATTGTACCGATGGGGATGTTGAGCTGAAATGATTTTTACAATGTTGGATATTATCCCCCTCCTCGCCATTTGAGGAGGGGGATTTCGAGCTTTGGGCTATGGTGGGTGTTCACAAGTCGATATCCGCCTGCGGCGGTCGGCATGACGCTACGCGGCTCGATATCTTTACTTTGCGAACGAGGGCTGGGGTGCTGGGGCACATTATATTACACGCACAACACGCACCACGCAAGCAAAAAACCGAACGGCATTACCGTTCGGTCTTTGTATCGAGTTCTTCATATATTTGAAGGAGGCGTTCCTCGAGTGCATCCTTACGCTCGGTGAGGGCGGCTGCTTTTTTATAGTCCGTTGCCGCCTCGCCGAAGAGGTCGGTCTCGATCCTATCAAGCTCCTCCTCGATCTCCTTACACTCTCTGCGGAGGCTCTCGATGTGCTTCTGCTGTCGCTTTTCCTCCGTTGCCTGCTTTTTACGGCGCTCGCGATCCTCCTTCTGCGCTGTCGGGGCACGCTGTACGCCAAGGCTCTCGTGGGCGACGGTATGCGCTCTCTTATACTCCGAAAATTCCGAGTACGCGTTCCCCGTGCTCCAGACCTGATAATCCACAAGCGAGCTTCCCGTTTGCTTATCGGGATCAAGCTCGACGATACGTGTTGCGAGCTTATTCACAAGATATCTATCGTGGCTGACGATGATGACCGTTCCCTCAAACTCCGAGATCGCGCTCTCGAGTGCCTCACGTGATGCGATGTCAAGGTGGTTGGTCGGCTCATCGAGCAGGAGCAAATTCATTGGCGAGAGTATGAGCTTTGCAAGTGTGAGCCTTGCTCTCTCTCCTCCCGAGAGGACGGAGACGGTCTTTTCGCAATCCTCCGCCGTAAAGCGGAATCGTGCGAGCGCGCCTCTTATCTCGACCTCGCGTCTATCGGGGTAGGCGTTCCAGAGCTCGTCGAGCACTGTATTCGTTTCGGTGAGGTTCTGATTTTGCTGATCGAAATACCCTGCCTCGACATTATACCCAATTTCAACAAATCCCCCCGTCGGCTCAATCTCCCCGACGAGTATCTTCATAAGCGTTGATTTTCCGCTTCCGTTCTTTCCTATGAGGAACACCCTCTCTCCCTTACGGATGAGCAGGCTGACGTTCTCGAACAGTCTCTTCTCACCAAAGCTTTTTGACAGTCCCTCGAGCCTCATGACCTCATTTCCGCTCGGAAGGCTCGCGCGGAATTTGATCTTCACGGGCTTCGGCGCTTCCTTCGGTCTTTCAAGCTTGACCATTTTATCGAGCATTTTCTGCCTACTCTCGGCGGCGATGATATTTCTCTCCCTATTCCATGCGCGTTGCTGTGCGATATACGCCTCCTGACGTGCTATCTCGCGCTGTTGGTTGATATAATGCTTCTCCGCGATGGCGCGGTCGAGCTCTCGCTGGTGCATACTCATGCTGTAATTTCCGTTATACAGCTTCGCTCTGCCGTGCTCCATTGCGAGCGTTTTATTCGTTACCTGATCAAGGAAATACCTATCGTGGGATATGATCAGGACGCATTTTTTATAGCCTCTTATATAATTTTCAAGCACCGTTACCGTTTCAATATCGAGGTGGTTGGTCGGCTCGTCGAGCAGGAGAAGATCCGGCTCTCTGCACAGCTGACGCGCGAGTGCGAGTCGTGTGCGCTGACCGCCCGAGAGTTTGGAGATATCAAGCGAGAGCGAGTCTTCCTCAAACCCCATCTTGAGCAGTGTCGAGGCACAGCGGCTCTTAAAATCGAGTCCGCCCTGCTCCGAAAAGCGTGTATAGAGTGAGTGGTACGCGCCGCTGAGGCGTATATGCTCCTCCTCATCTGTGGCGAGTGCCATTTTTTCCTCGAGTGCGGAAAGCTCCCCCTCCATACGCAAAAGCTCGGGAAAGGCAACGTACATCTGCTCGAGCGCGGTCCTGCCCGCCTCGTCGCTTATCTCGAGCGCGCAGTCCTGCGTGAGTATTCCGACGGTTTTTGAACCTGCGATGAAAACGTTTCCGCCGCTCGCGTCCAGCTCACCGAGTATTATCTTAAAAAGGCTCGATTTTCCGCAGCCGTTGGCACCGATGATGCCGAGCTTGTCGTTTTCCTCGAGCGCAAAGCTCACGCCCGAAAAAAGCTCGCGCGCGCCAAAGGACAGCGAAAGATCGTTTACGGTTATAGCGAGCATCTGACTCCCCCCTTCCCCAAAAATACAAAAATAACAAAAATAAAGGCTTGCAAAAATTTTGCGGTGATTTTTTGAAAATACACTTGACAAAATCGAAAAAGTGTATTATAATGCAATCAAGAACATTCGTTCGTTCTTCTCTCTCCAAATAGCTCGGAAAGGATACTGACCGCAACAGCGTCGCCGCATCCTGACCATTATACACTATTTTTATTAAAAATTCAAGAGAAATTGCCATTTGGAGGTGATATTTATTTGCGAATACTGTAATACTCTGCCCTGCCCACCCCCGTGCCCCAGCTTTTCGGGCTATGGCGGCGGTCGGGAGGGTGAGGGGATGGGGATGGATATGGAGATCTGCGCACTCTGCGGCGTGAGGCTCTACGAGAGCGATCCCCTATTCCGCGTGGGTACCGCCTGCGTCTGCCCCGATTGCGCCGACGAGCTCGTTTCCCCCGACCTGCTCGACCTGCTCTCCTGCCCCTCCCTCACAGAATTCTTTGACCTGCTCCGCTGATGCGGAGCATTAAAAAAGCCCATTAGGCGAACGAATGTTCATTTATTAATTTTTACACACCAATATATTAAATACAAAAGAAAGGATGACACGAATGGAAAAGGAATTTATCGAAAAAGGCTATGCATTTACGCGCACGGACGCGGAACGTCGACTGCGCAGCTACAAGGAATCGAGCGAGGCTCTGCGATCGTCGCGTCTGCATCTATCGGGGTGCATTGACGAGGCGGTGATACACGCACAAATGTACTCGACGCGCGCGCTCATCCTTTCGATCGAGGATCTGCGAGAGAGGATCCTGCTATACGAGCATTACGTCAAGGGCACGAGCCTTGAGAGCTGTGCGAGGGTGCTCGGGATCTCAAGGCGCACTGTGTTTCGTCTCAAGCTCCGTGCGCTGGATGCTGTGGCGGAAAGGCTCAACGCTGCGGAACGTTGCTGATGTAAAAAAATAAAGGCGGCGGGTATATTTTTCTTTTTTCGGGAAAATCTATTATTAATAAAGCAAAAGGGGGAAAGAAAAATGTTCAGATGCAATATCGGGCTTATTATGGGCGCAGCGGTGGGGGGGATCACGCTCGGAATCGTCGGCGTCGCTCTCGGGAATACCAAAAGGGCGCGCAGGAAGCGTATGATCCGCAAGGCCGTCAAAACCGTTCATAATATGGGCTGTGCCATGCAAAAAATGACCGCTTTTTGAAGGAAAAGCAAAAAACAGAGCCACGCGATGCGTGGCTCTGTTTTTTGGGGGCGTTTTTTTATTAAATTTTATAGGCTTTATCTACGGGGAGGGCGACGACGACGCCATTTGCGTCGCTGAGGACACCGTGGATGCGGTTGACGTCCTCCATAATATGTGCTGCCGTGCCTGCAGGGGCAAAGATCGCGATGATCTCCCTCTCCGAGTGCACTGCGGCGTTACTGAGCTGCTCCATCACTCCGCTATCGAGCAGTCGCGCGCGCAAAACAGTTCCGCCCATTGCGCCTGCGCGCTTTGCGGTCTCCATTACTGCGTCCGTATATCCCTGATTTATCGAAACCAATACAAGCTGATGCTTCTGAGCACTTTTCACTCTTTTCTTGCCTCCTTCTTCATTCTTATCGACACTTGCACGCGAAACGAGCTCCGCGCTGATCCTGCCTATGGCGGAGAGCCTTACGCAGAGCATAAGTCCGCCGTATTCAAAGTTACCTCCGATATTTTTACTGATATCGTATGCATAGGAATTTATCGCGTCCTCGGGTGCAAGGCTGATAACGATGTCCTTATCGTTAGTTCCGAGTCCGAAGATATCCATCATCTCCGAGGGGGCGGTTCCGAACGCTGTGGTCTGAAAGTGGAAGCCGATGCCGCGTGCGTCGAGCATACTCATATAAGCCTTTGCCTTACCACGGGTGATGATAGAGAGCATGGCCATTATTCTATTATCCGTCTGCGACATCACGCCACCTCCTCGTAGCAGATTATATCGTCCTCGAGAGAGAGTATCTCGTTCTTTGCACGAGCGAGTCTCTTCTTACGCTTGATCTCCGAGGAAAGTCCCATGACCTGTATTGCGATCAGGGGCGTCATAGCGACCATTGCGACGATACCGAAGGCATCGGTCATAATATTTCCGCCGAGCGTTTCACACGCGCCTATTGCAAAGGGCAGAATGAACGTTGTCGACATAGGTCCAGAGGCAACTCCGCCCGAGTCGAACGCGATGCCCGTATAGATCGGAGGGACGAAGAACGTTATCACGAGCGAGATGAGATATCCCACGACGAGTATCGGAAGTATCGGAATTCCCGTCAGCACTCTTATCATAGCGATACCGACGGATGCGCCGACGCCTATCGAGAGTGCAAGCCCGATAGACTTCTGCGAAACGGAGCCGTTCGTTATCTCCTCGACCTGCTTCTTGAGCGAGTGGACCGCAGGCTCTGCGCTTACGACGAAGTAGCCCATAAGTGCGCCGATGGGCACGAGCAGAAATTTCGCCTCGCTCTCTGCGATCCTCGAGCCGATGAGCTTACCTGCAGGCATAAAGCCGACATTTGCGCCCGTGAGGAAGAGGACGAGACCGATATACGTATACACAAATCCCACACCCATCTTAGCGAGTCTATGCCCGTTGAAGCGGTGAGTTACGAGCTGGAACACGACGAGCACGCCGAGTATCGGAAGCAACGCTATAAGCACCTCGCCTGCGTACCCGGGGAGAGCCTCGATAAACGCAAGGAATGCTTCCCTCGTCGTCTGCGCGACGGTTATCACGGTCTGCGTGGTGTCGCTCGAGGGCTTGAAGACTATACTGAGTATCAGCACCGATGCGATAGGTCCTATTGAGCAGAGTGCGATAAGACCGAACGAGTTTTCGCGCGCGTTCTTTGCCGTGCTCATTGACGCCATTCCTGCACCGAGTGCCATAATAAAGGGTACGGTGATAGGTCCTGTTGTAACTCCGCCCGAGTCAAAGGCGGTGGGTATAAAGTCATCGGGGGCAAAGAGGGCAAGCAATATCACGCCGCCGTAGAATATCAGCAGCAGAGTATTGAGCTTGATTCCCTTCCTCGAGCGTATCATTGACACCACGAGGAATATGCCAACGCCGATAGCAACGGAGATTATAAGTACGAGATTGGGGATCGAGGGCACCTGCTCAGCGAGCACCGTAAGGTCGGGCTCGGCTATGGTGATGAGCACTCCGAGAACGAAGCACACCACGAGCGGCACGCTCATTTTTTTCGATTGGCCAAGGCTTGAGCCTATCCCCTCACCCAGCGGCTCCATGGAGATCCCCGAGCCGAGAGTGAAAAAGCTCATCCCCACGATGAGCAGGAGCGTGCCGAAAAGAAACATAACGAGCACGCCACTCTCCATCGGCGCAAATGTGACGCTCAGCAATAAAACTATTGCAAAGATCGGCAGCACCGACTGCAGGGACTCCTTTAGCACCTTCATAAGGTTGTTCACAAGCTTCCTCCTTTGTGTCTGAACTTGATCGCACTATTATATCAATTAATTATATAATAAAAGGGGATTTTTTGTCAACCGCATTTTGAAAAAATTAACAAAAGTTAACAAAACGCAGGCGGTGCAAACGGCAAAAGAGGAACAATAAAAAGGGGCGCAGGCAAAGCCCACGCCCCAAATCGAAGTTTCGTATTGCACACGGCAGAAGCTCTGTCAAGTGCAATATTCAAATATCAGATTTAGATGATCCTCTTATTATCTAAGATCTCTACCGATAATAGCAGTATTAATGTTTGAACCGTTGCAATCGCCGCCTGCTGCAACAGTTACGTTGATAGCAATGCAATTCTCAACGATCGTGCCGCTCTGTGTGCAACCAACGACCTGACCTGCATCACGTCCTGCAGTGATGGTAGTGTCCTCAACACGGCAGTTTCTAACAGCACCGCGCTCAGCACCGTTCATACCGACAATACCGCCTGCCTTATCGCCGCAGAATGTATCATCAATATGTGTAGCATTGACTGTGCAGTTCTTTACAACGCAGTTTTCGATAACATCAACATCAGCCATTCTCTGGAAGTAACCTGCAACTACGCCGACCTTGCTATGACCGGAAACCGTTATATTTTCAAAGGTTACATTCTTCACAGCACCACTGAGCCAGCCGAAGAAGCCAACACCGTAGGAAATGTGATCGTCATCAATGTAATTGGTGGAGTTTCTGATCTCCTCGGGAGTATGCGACTTGATCTTCAAGTTCTTGATGGTGTGTCCGTCTCCGTCAAAAATACCTAAGAATTCCTGCATTCTGCCATTGATATTCTCGTTCTGTCCGATAGGATACCACTCAGCGTTCTTAAGATCAATATCAGCAGTCAGCTTGATCGTCTTATGGTTGAAGCCGTTGCCGTTCTCGTTTACCTGCTTTGCAAACCACTCAAGACCTGCAGCGCTGGAGATAAGATAGGTGCTACCCTGAAGCATAACGCCATTAGCAACATAGCTTGCGCCCATTATGATAGTAATGCTTTCATCGGTGTTACCCGTAGCAGTTGTGCCAACATTCTCATAGCCGATGACCTTGCCACATTCGTCTGCGTCATTTTCTGCGCAGTAAACATAGCAGTTCTCTGCGTGGCAGTCCGTAACAGTAGAGTTAAGTGTGTAGCCTACGACCGCACCGACCTTCTTTGTTGCAATAACTGTACTGTCATAAACATTACAATTAGTAACGGTGGAGTTATCGCTTACGCATCCTGCTATTACACCGATCTGCTTCTGACCGATAACTGTTGCGCCGCTTACGTTTACGTTCTTAACTGTTCCTGCGTAAAGATATCCGAACAATCCGCCATAAAGAGTCCGGCTGGAGTTATCAATAACAAAATTGCTGATAGTGTGTTCCTGTCCGTCGAAGGTTCCAAGGAAGTAAGTACCGTCTCCTGCAAAGCCGGATATTGTAGCACCGCCTAAATCAATGCTTCTTTCAAGGACATATGTTCCAACGGCATATTCATTGGAGGTATAGCCGATCATTACGGGAGTGGAATGCTCCATAGCATAGACAAGCTCGGCAGCGGTGGTGATATGGAATACACCCTCACTGTCCTTAACAGGAGCTGTTCTGGTAACGCCGTTCCACTCGCTCGGAAGATCAGCATTGCCCTGAACTGCCTCTACGGTGTATGCGAACTTGCAGCTCTTGCCCTTATACTCATTGCCTGCTTCCTCGGGAAGGGATACCTTAACGGAAACGATAACGTCAGTAGAGCCAACCTCCACATCAGCCCACTCACTCTTAACAGCGTTGCTACCGTCATATCTTACGCCGTCAACGGTAACTACAAGTCCGTTCCAGAGACCGTTATCCTCTACCTTTTCGATAATGGTTCTGTACTGTATCTTAACATCGCTTCTGTTCTGTATTCTGATATCGAATGTTACCACTGCGCTGGAGTCTGAACTGCTTAACGCACAGATCGTGGCGTCCTACGAAGCGGAAAAAGCCGTTGATCGCCGCAAGCATTGAGTTCACGCTCGTCGTGGAGTAGCGTGTGCCGAGGTGCTCCTTATAGGCGACCACGGACGTTCTCGTTATCTCGCCGCCTGCAAAGTACACCGCCGCCGCACGCACGTCGCGCATATACCGTGCGACAGTCGCCGCGCTTCTCTCCCCCTCGGTCAAGCTCCGCTCGTATTTTTTCATCGTATTATCGGAAAATATATGATCCATATTTTTCCCTCCGTTTTTTCTTTTCCGGCAATACTATTATTTTACACCATATGGCAAGCATAAACAAAAAAACACGCCGATGGCGTGCAATCCGCCGAAGGTGGTATGTAATCAATCAGAAGAATTTCTAAATGCACGCTAAAGCGTGATGCCATACTGATCCTTTGGATCGGATAAAAAAATCACCAAGCAAGCTTGGTGATCTTTTTGGCTGGGGCACTAGGATTCGAACCTAGGTAATGACGGAGTCAGAGTCCGTT
>CAYPRM010000026.1:0-17979 GCA_964413365.1 uncultured Lachnospiraceae bacterium
GATGAGTTTGGGCTGCTATGCTCGGAAACTTTTAATAGAGTTGCGGAATTGAGGTGAATTATAAAGCTCATCATCATAATAGAGTTTATTTTCTAACAACATACCACAATCTATCAAATCAATTATAGATAATAAATATAGCGGCTTGGCATTAGAGAAGCGCCCCTTTGTCCATCCTCTATGAATGGACAAAAGAAGGCTATCGTAGTATGATGATATGATTTTGTTCATAGCATATTCATAGACTCTAAACATTTAAGTGGGGGCACATCATCACGTAAAGTGATACTTTCCAATCCCATGGCTAGTTCTGCAATAAGAATTCTATTGTTTGATGAGTTTAGTGATCTAAGCACATCTTCAAAAGTCTTCTTAGTTATGCCAAATGTTTTATAAGGACCGTTAATGCAGTCATCAGAATAGAAATCTGAAACTCGAAGAGAACGAACGCCATTAACTTCTGCATACTTATATAAATTATATGCCAGTCCAACATTCGTTACATCAGTATAGTACTCTCGAGTTCTTGTTTTGGACTTTGTAGAAACTCCTAATTTCAAATCAGCTCCTAATGGAGAGTATTCCAAAGTTTGAACAAAAGCAGCTACTGCATTACTTACAGTTTTCCCCTTTGATGAATATCCTTGTTCATTTATAAGCGTCTCTAAGGATTTGCGATCGAATTCTTGACCTACGCTTACATTATTAAGAAACCATTTGAATATGAAAGAATTATAAGATAAATTTGTGAGAATTAATTCCCAAGTCAGATTCTCTTCGTCTTGATATATCTTTTGGATAAATTCTCCAAATTTTGTCAGTTTATTCTTCGTATCATTGATTTCTGCATCTTTTAGCCAGGCTTTAAAGCCATCTACTTGAGCAGTGCCCAAGGAATTACTATGCCAGAAGTACTCTGGATCTACAAGATACTCTTGTAACCATTCTTCGCGGAAACCGAAAGTCTTGTATCCTTGTATCTTAGCATTTTCGCTGTTATTCATATTTTTTATCATTCTAACACTGTCAGCAGAATAACATCCCAGATCATGAAATGTTAAACATTTATGACAGTGAATACACTTTGTCTTATCTATTTTAACTTTAGGTACAACTGATAAAGCTCCAGTTGGACATTCTACTTCACAAACTTCGCAATTAATACAGTATGAACTTTTATAGATAACCCTTCTCATGAGTAAACTCAATTCGACATCAGGATTCTCTACTGTTAAGGTATAATCATTCTTCCCATATTTAATTTTGAAATTGTAAATTCTTCCTTTAAATTTTAAAGAACCACTCTCGCTATTGCTGCCACTATTACTTTCAACGGTATAGTCGCAAAGTGCATGTAGCCATATATAAATCTTATTTTGAGGATTTGAAACATGTGCTACAAAATCATGATTAACATTGGAAAAAGAAACCGAAATTTTAGTCAAATCAGTATTTCCCACAGCCTTAATCTTCCATCTTCTTTCTTCTATAAATTTTTTAATATCAGAGATGTTGTTGGACTTTGACCATGCCTGTATTCTGTCTGTGAATGGCTTTAGCTCAGTGTTATATTCTTTTGAAGCGATCATGTCATCCCATGCCGTAGAAAATGGACATATTATACAACCTACACGTGCTTTACCTACTCTGTAAGCTTTATTAATAGGAAGATGATATTTGAATAAGTATAAAAATATCTCTGCTGCATTCCATTCTAGAATAGGATGTGCATTAAAAATAGTAGTATGTTTACCTTTTCCAGAGCGAGGATATTTACCCCTTTTCTGACTTTCCTCTGCGCGAACTCCATCAAAAGTTAAAACTTTAGCTTGTTTATTAGTTCCTTCTATTTTAAAGGTTCTATATAATGGAGCAGTCTTCATTATAGAGCAACACCATCGATGGGAATCACTCGGCGTACCTATTTTGTCCCAATAGTTTAAAACGCTCTCATGATTTTTTGCTAACGAGAACTTAAGATCAGGATATAAAGTTTGGTAATGCTTTTGGATTTCTTTATAGAGCTCCAAAGAAGGAGGAAGTTCATAGCCAGTATCACTGTATACGACTTCAAAATCTGTAGATGGTATGGCACGTGTGCAGAGATCTAAGACTACTTGTGAATCCTTACCGCCTGAGAAAGATGCAAGGAATCTATCTATTTTTGTCGTCTGATAGACTTTACGTCCCTCTTTCTCAGCCGTCTCAAAAGGTACAATGTCAAAAGAGTCACAATCCTCTTTGACTATAGCCATCTTTTTCTTGGTCTTCTTCTCAACGCTTTTTACTAGTTCATCAAAATTTATCTGATTTGAAGGAACTTTGTCGACGCTCTTTCTTGCACCGGCATATTGCAGATACGTTTCACGTATAAATTCTATCGCCTCACTTTCTAAGAGGAACATATATTCATTGCACCTCTTAAGCATTTTATCTACATCAACTGGTATTATGGTTAAGTGTTCCTTACCTGGTTGAAATTCGACGGTCGCCTCCCTGTAAATATTAGCTCCTTTTGCTTCAAAAACGAATTCTCCGCGATACCAATATTGCTTGTTGATAGCCCATAACAAGGGCTCCTCGGTATGTGGATAAGTCCATCCGAGTTCATTAAGTTTCAACAAGTCCAGCTCCTCCCAAAAGACAGGACGAGGTGAAGTTCCAAGTGTTCCATCCACTCTTCGTGAATGGAGTGTTATGCCACCAGTTTCTGTGTCCCAAGTTATATTGTACATCTTTGTGTCCTGTCTATTGTTTGTTCCCTTTTTCTATCTGTCTGTTTTGTAATATTTTAGTTGAAGTTATATGTTCCCTCATAAGTTAATGCTCTCTTTAAATTGCAAATTTACTACTTTTATTTTATATAGCCAGTTTCTTTAAATAGAATTTTCAAGAAAAAACGAATTGCGAAAGCAAGTGCTCCACTGTTTTGAAAAATATTTAACAAGTTTGTTAAATAGTGTAGCTTTCAAGCTCTAAGTAAAGGAATCAGACAAATTAACAGTTGCCTCGTTATGTCCCGTTATGTCCCGATACGTCCCGATAATCATTCTAAATTTTCTTAAATTCAATCTTCAAATTGTAAGTAATAGGTAATTTGTTGTTATACACCCACTTAACAAATCTCAAAATTTTGTCAGAAATTTGGAGGATGAGATTATAGTGCCTAAATTTGCGGTTGATATTTCGTATGTCTAGGTTCTCATAAGAACCGTCTACGTTAGTTTGTCCAATCACAATAAAAACGAGTTTATGGCAAAAGAATTTAAGATTCCTACCACAGACCCAACTGTAATCGAAGAGAATGTAAAGAAATGGTACTTGAAAAACATAGACAAGTACTCAGAGTTCAGGAAGCAGGCTAATGGTGTCAGCAAAATGAACTTTGCCTTCTTCATTAACCTAATGAAGTTCGTTACCGACTGCATACCCAAAGACAAGATGGATGTTTGTAGCTACATTTTTCTCCTTGGATGTGGTAACATTTTGTCTGATGAAGATACTCCTGATTTCATCAAGCAATATGATGATGTTCTTGAAGAATTCCTGAAAGGAGGAAAAATCTTAACCATCAATATAAGTAACAGCGAAGTTAAATGCTTCGCACCTGAAGCTGATTTTACTCCGGACGATAATGTCTGTGTCGTCAGCAATGACCACTTTGACAGGATGAAAGCTGAAAGGCCGGAGCTCTTGAGGTGCTATCTTGATGATCTCTATGAACAACTGGATGAAGAATGCCAGTTTGAAGAGGGAGAAGGTGGCATTAGGAACAGTGAGATGTTTCTTGACATGGTACAGAAGATAGCGTATATCTACGCTTTGATACTGGCACCAGAAGTACTGCGGTACATTCTTTCGATGGACAAGCATACCCATAACGATTACATCTATTGCCTGTTTTACTATTGTGCTTTTGATGGTGGCATGCGACAGATGATGTCTATGACGAATTCTGTGTTCAGCCAACCGAAGGGCGGCATGCTGGCACATGTTGCAAAAAAGATGCTAACCCAAGTGTTCGTTACTAAAAGTATAGAACATGGTTATGAGAAGAAGAACACGTGGGAAGAAACGGCTGAAGCAGAGCCAGAAGTGTCTGCCAGCTATATCCGACAGCTACTGTTGAAGATAAAGTGCTTTGGAGGTAAGAGAAAAACGAAATGCCTTTCTCTTGACGAACTGCTTATTGGAGATATAGAAAAATTGAAACGTAGAATAAAGGCATTTCGATTACACCAACGAGACTCTGTATCTTTGGGTTACCTATTCTATCTGCTTGGCGGAAGACCAACAGAAAAGACCCGTAGTTTTAGTGGTCAGGAAGGCATAGACGAAGATTTCCGATTTGTGAGGAAGCAGCATATTAAACAATGTACATTCAAAGCCTTTTGCGCTGCTGTATTAGCCTTTACAAATGAGGAACCTATCACAGACTTGAAGCGCGTGAGGGAAAGATACCTGATGTGTAAGTGCTCTGAGGGTGGACTTGCTGATGATGCTGAGAACTTCAGGGAATATAGAACCGTGGCATGGCGAAACGCAAGAAAAGTAATTGACAAATGGCTTCCTATGTTTAATGATATAGATTGATTTCATAAAAGCATCATAACCTTTTGAAAAGTAGTGGATATGAGAGATTGAGACTCTCTCATATCAGGTTTTTAGTGCCTTTTTTGTCCTCTTAATAGCCAAATAGTTGAAGGGACAAACTATTATTTTCATCTTATTACCTTTGCACCCGACAAAAGGAGCAATAGCTCTGATTGCCGAAAAAGAATAATAAAAATCAATAACATATGAAAAAGATTTTTTCTATCGATCAACTCATGCAGACACCGGTCTGGAAGATGACCGGCGAGGAGCTTGCTTTCCTAATGAGTAACTTGTCGCTTCTCGCAGACAAGAGTAGTAACAGTGCTGACGACGTGAAGGCAAAGCCAAAGAATGTCGTCTATGGCATCAAGGGTATCGCTGACATCTTCGGTTGCAGCATTCCTACCGCCAACCGCATCAAGAAGAGTGGTATCATTGACGATGCCATTTCGCAGGTAGGGCGAAAGATTGTCATAGATGTTGACCATGCCTTGAACTTAGCAGCAACTAATGGTAAGGAGGGCTAATATGGATATCGCATCACGCAGCAACTTCACATTCAAGCGAAGGCTTAGCGAAATCATAAGTGCATGTCCGCTAAAGGATCGTGGCAGTCTTGCCCTTGCCATTATCGGCTATGGGCTTGACAAGACAATGCCTGCCCTCTCTGGGAAAACACTTGAACTGTTCTTTGATGCCAGGATGGAACTTGACCGAGGATGGCAACTGTACCTGAATGGTTGCAGTAAGCCAGAGACCCATAAGAATGGTGGCGCACCTGTCGGCAACAAAAATGCCATAAGGAATGCCAAAACTGTTCAATACCAGACAAAGCCAGACAATACCAAACAATACCAAGGTAAATCCGAGGTTGCACATCTTTATAAAACTAAGAATATAGATAATACTATAGGAGATGGAGAGTTTGTTGACGATAAGCTAAAGGACAGTTTCTCCCGATGGCTCGAATACAAACGTGAGCGGAAAGAGCAGTACAAGGCAATGTCATCCGTGAAGGCAGCATACAATAAACTTGTGAAGCTTAGCGGCGGCAATCCAGAAACGGCAGCAATGATTGTTGAACAAAGCATTGTTGCTTCATGGAAAGGTCTGTATGAACTAAACGGTAGTAAAAATGCCAATGCAGGAATGCAGACTGGTGTGGTGCTAAAAGAGAACTCCGTAAAGAAGTACGATAATCAAACAATATGGTGATGAAAGAACTTGAGATTTCAAAGGTGATCAACCACCTTCGGGATTGTGATATGAGCATTCTTCCGTCAACGGTGAAAGTCAGCATTCCTGATTCAAAGGAGCAACTGACAAGCGTGATGAAGTATTTGGAGCCGAAGTTGCAATGGTTGCCAGAGTATGACAAGGTGAGCGAATGGCTTACCAATAACCAGGGACGCGGTTTGCTCTGTATGGGCAATCTCGGACGTGGCAAGACATTGATTGCAGCTAAGTCCTTGCCAATTCTGTTCAATCACTTCTTACATTTCATCGTAAGAGTGGTTGATGCTCAGGAACTGAACAGCAGGATTGATGCCATCAAGCAGTCGCACATCCTTTGCATAGACGACATAGGTACAGAAGGCGAATACATCCACTATGGTGAGCGCAGAATGCCTTTTGCGGAATTGGTTGACTTGGCGGAAAAGAAGGGTAAGCTGTTACTACTGACAACAAACCTAACCATTGACGAACTGAAAGCCAAATATGGTGAGAGAACTATTGACCGTCTGCGCGGAATTACAAAAGTTGTACTCTTCCAAGGGGAGAGTTTGAGATAATAAACTTGTTTCACCATCTAATTCATTTTCACATGATGAACTTAGACCCAAGCCTGCCGTACATCAAAGCAAACGGTATCGCAGGTGAGAGAACTGGAAACGATTCTACCAATGTAGAGTCAAGTGTTAACCTTATAGAGCAGAAAGGAGGTAATATGAGTAAAGAAGAAGAGCAGAAGGAAACCAAGCAAAGTGCTAAGTGTCCTGTATTTGTTCGCACAAGACGTGAGGACAGAGAGAAAGACAGTGCTGATCAGGATAATCCTCTGAAAGGAATCAGCGCTAAGGAGATCATGAAAAAGATTGAACATGAATATTGGGAGAGCCGTGGCTACGTTGAAGTGCCAAGCTCAATTTCCCCACTTCTTAAAACCTGGAAATATGTTGGAAAATAGAGTTTACAACTCCAAGTCTACATGTCCAGAGTGCCCCATCACTGATGTGATGGCGGCATTCGGACTGGACTTCGATGAGCAATTGGGTCCCAACCGCCGTTATATTCTGACGGACGATAACACGGGACGAGTGTATGACTTTGAGGTCAATGTTGACCGCAATGAGTGGATCTCACGAAAGGACAATGTCGGTGGTAAGCTGTTGGAGCTGGTTAAATGGCTGCCAGAAATGGACATACCGCGGTATCATGCCTACAACTGCTTTGATGTTTATCAGGTACTCAACCTGTACAACGAACTGTGGGATATGCCTAAGAGCGTTTCCTTCACGAATATCAGAGTTGGCGAAAGATCGGTGATATCTGTTAGTGATATCCAAAGCCGTGAAGTACTGAGAGAACTCGCAATGTGGGGAATATCTATCAAAACGGCTATAAGTGCAGGGTGTAAAGAGGCGACAGTCTTTAATAGGACTGACGGAAAGACCTCAAAAGTTCTCGCCCTTCCTTGCGAAGGCAACAGTTACTATCTGTGCAACGGTCATTGCTACCGACCCGTTGAAGATGGCGGCATCTCTGTAATCGGCAAATACTGCCGTGACCAGTTCTGCTATGTCTATGACAATTGGCATGACTACCTTGCCATGAAAGAGCAGTGTCATCGCAATCACATAGGCAAACTCTGTGAAAACGCTAGACATCTAATCATCAATGGCGATAAGAACATTGAGAAGGCAAAGAAATTCTTGAAGGATAATCCTGACTTCCGAGAGGTAAGATGCTTGTTCCCTAAGGGTAGATATGGCGATAACTTGTTCCTGGGTGTAGCCGAGGCGACTGGTGGCTCTGCGAATGACTGTAGTTTCCTGTTTGGTGGTTTCCCGTCAATGGCTCTGACAATGAAGCATTCCATTCCAAAATACTTCTCTGAGGCATTCACACGTATTGATCGTGAGGCTTATGAAGAGGCGATTGGACTTACTCGTGTTGATGACACCCGGAAGAAAAAACAAGAAAAGCAGGATGAAGCTGTCAAGAAAAACGAGGCTAAAATTGAGCCTAAAGGTGATGCTCAGAAGCTTCCTATCAAGTCTGATGACCTAATCAGTAAGCCAAGAGGATTCCGAAGATAGTGTTGAATCAATTCTTTTCATGGCAGGTCTAAATGGGAAAATAGTGTGCTTCGCAAGAGGTCGTTTTGCATTGCGTTTCGCTTCGCTCACCACAATAAAAACGACCCTTGCGAGGGGATACCCCTCGACCCAATAGGCTTCGCCTTGAATAGAAGAATAAACGTTACCATTATGAACGCCAGAACTGAAATGTCAAAAAGTATTACTCGTTGCCTTGTCTATGGTCAGAACCACGAAAAAGGTGGAGAATGCTTTTTCTCACAGGATCTTGACCCGACTCTTTCACCAGAGGAGCAAGCTAAAGACTGGGAGGCGATGTCGAACGATTACAAGTGGAACATCTGCCATATTATCGTTAGCTTCAGCGACAATGATACGAAAAAGTTGCGATCCATGAATCCTCGCGATATGGTCAGAAGAGAGCGTGAAATTCTCTTGGCATTCTTCAAAGAATTGAAGAACCGGGGCAACGACATTACTGAAAGTCCATACGCTGTGTTTCATCATGGCAATACAGACAACGAGCACTTTCACATCTATGTCCACATGACGAACCGAAAAGGAAAGAGATGGGAGAACAAGTTCGTCAGGAAGAATGCCATTCGCAGTGCTGCCAAGGTGTCGCTTGATTTTGGACTTGAGGGAAGTCGAAAGGCGATGATGCGTGAGCTGGCTCATCAACAGCATGTCAATGGACAATCCACAGAAGAGAGGACAAAGCGCACTCGTAGTCGTGAACGTTCTTCTGACCGCCAGACCATAAGTGAGCGCATGTACAGGGCTGAGCGTAATCGTGAGGCTGAAAAGCGGAAGGCTAACTTCAAACTGTTGATTGAGAAGACGGTCGCTTCTAATCCAGACGACATGGTCGTTGAACTGAGGAAATTCGGCATTGAACTTTTCAATGATCCTTCGCTTGGAATTGCTATGAAGGCCATCGACAAGGATGGCAAGGAAAGGCGATATGCTTTGAAAAAGCATCTCAATGTCAGCGATAGTGTCATTGCCAAGTTGGGTAATTTAAAACTACCGACAGATTATGTCAGTGTAACCGACAAGAAGAAAGTGGAAGCAAAGACACGTGTTGTTGAGAAACGTTCCACTGGTAGAACTACAACTACATCCGCAAAAAGTTCACAACGTACTAATGGAATGACAAATAGCGGTGCAAGCACATCCGTGTTGAATGCCGGTGGTGGCAGTCTCGGAGGGACAACCCAACAAGGCGATGTTAATCCAGACGGAAGCCGAAATATCAACCGCGATGACCTGGATGAAGAATGGCGCAGGCGAAATGGATATCACATGTAAGAACTGTAACTTAATCATTTATTGCTATGAGCAAATCTATTAACAGACCCTCTGTACTTTCACGTGTGCGTGAAAATCGTGTACAGAAAGCATGCCGGACACAGAATCTTGTTGTCCGGCTGACAGAAGACGAGATGAATCTGGTTGCAGGAAAGGCTCTACGACTCAATGTCACTCGTAGTGAATACTGCCGAGGAGTAATCCTCGGACATCGCATCCGGGACAAGACGCCGGAAACTCGGGAACTCCACCAACACCTCATAAGAGGCTGCGGTAATCTAAACCAGTACCAGAAGTATCTCAATACCTATGGTTATGATGATGCTACCTCACAGAAAATAAAGGACATCATCAACTGGTTTCACAAAACTTCGTAATAACCATATTAACAAGGAGGATATAGTATGAAAGATCTAAACTCATTTATTAACGACACTGACATGTTGAACGAGAACATTCAGGCTCAAGTAGCTGATACTGCAAACGAGGGAGCAAAGGTTTCCACTGGCAGCGCAACTGAGAGCAAAGAGAGTAATCCGGTTGAGAATGCTTCTGAGGAGCAGAAGAACGACCAAGTTGATAACAATGCAATGTCTCTCAAAGAGGCAACAGGCAAGAAGCGTGAAGAGCTGACCAAAGAGCAGGAGAAGGATGTCAAGGGATGCGTTAGTGATATCATTGACATGACTTCTGTTCTGGCAGGAATCTTTATGCAGCCTAATGGTAAGCTTGTAGACTTTAGCGATAAAGAAGGTCGAAAGCTGCTTATAGACACTGCGAAGGCGTTCAAGATGGAACTGCAGAAGTCTATCAAAGAAGCAAACCTTGAGAACAAAGACTATGCGGAAATGATTTCTGATGCGATTCCAAAGAAGATTGACGCTGAACTAGTACAAGAGGACAGAGATCGCGTTGATGTTCTTAAACGATACTGGAAGTTTTGGATTGGCTCCATGTTCCTCTCAACACTGATAGCATGTGCCACATTCTTTTACAGTGGCTATAAGTATAGTGGAGCAATGACTCTTTCTGCAGAGTTGGAGCAGTGGTATGTTGACAACCAGAATGTCGTGATCTTCGGCAACTATCTGAAGAAATTCAACCCGAAGACATACGAGTACTGGCACAGTGGACGCTGGCAGCGCGACAAGGCTCTCCAGGACTCCATCAAAGAGGCTAGCAAGCATCGCAGATGGAAGAAGTAAACAGCTGAAAGACTCTCATTCACATTAATCGAAATTAAAAGGTCGTAAATTTTACGGCCATTTAATTTCGATTTTTGCTTTTCCTGGGTCTTCAACATGTGATAACAAGATGTTGTAACAAATTTTAGAAAAATTGTTAGAAAAAGTTGCATAGTTTAAAAATATATTATACCTTTGCCGCCGTTTTCAACAAAACGACCCTAAAGAATCTATAGAATGGCCTTACCAACCATTCCGTTAGCTTCACTTCTCAAAATACAACATGGCTGAAAGCCCTTGGCAATTGTCAGATGCAGACGTTGGCTGAGGGTAAGAGAATTATTGTGCTTATCTACCCGATTGATAGGCTATGTTTAACCGTTTAATGTGTGTATTGGTTACGCACAGAAAGGATTCCGTGATGGAATTTAAAAAGTACACAGAGATTGAAAACTCCTTCAACAAGGAGTTCATGGAGAAAGTGATTAGAGAAGTGCCTGTCGACATGCAGTATGTGGTGCAGGAGAAAGTACATGGTTCAAACACCAGTTTTCTTTATGATGGAAATTGCTTGAAGTTCGCCAAGCGTACAGCAGTACTGGCGGACGGGGAGAACTTCTATGACCAGTCAGAACTCATTCCTCGCTATGAGGAAAGAATCAAGGCTTTGTGGGAAGATGTGAAGAATGCACATCCTTCTGCAACTCAGGTTCAGGTCTATGGCGAAATGTTCGGCGGTGTATACCTGCACCCGGACGTGAATGTTGACAAAAAGTTGCCAATCATTCAGAATGGTGTATTCTATACTCCCGGACATGAGTTCTATGGCTTCGATATTGCAATCATTGCTGATGGCAAGCGGGAGTATCTGCCGGTAAACGAGACTAATGCTCTCTTCGAGAAGAATCATATCTTCTATGCAAAGACCCTCTTCAAGGGAACTTTATCAGAGTGCCTCAAGTATCCTAACGAGTTTCAGAGCCATATTTCGGAATGGCTCGGCTTGCCACCTATTGTAGACAACATCTGCGAGGGTGTCGTTATCAGACCTGTTATTCCGACCTATCTCCGGAATGGCAGCAGAGTTCTTATCAAGAATAAGAACGCACGTTTTGCAGAGAAGAAGCGTGTGAAGAAGCACGATGCAAAATTGGCTCATGAAGTGACTTACAGAGATGAGCTAAAGTTGCTTATCAGCGAAGCATCGGCATTTGTTACTGAGAACAGGTTGAACAATGTCCTTAGTAAGACCGGTCCTGTGAACATGACAAAGGAGTTTGGTCGCATCATGGGCTTGCTCTCAAAGGATGCTTTGACTGACTTCATGAAGGAGTTCGGCTCACGGTATGTCGCTCTTGACAAGAGTGAGCAGAGGGTTCTGAACAAGGAACTCAACAAGTTCTGCGCTGACCTTCTCAAGAAGTAAATCTATTATTAACGCGGATGGTATCGGTTACGTGCCGGTACCACCTTTTAAACTAAAGTTGAAAATGGGACTCAAGAAGAAAGATAATGTAGTGAGGGCATATAAGCATCTCCTGCAAAACGACAGGGATTGGGATTTCAGTTATCTTCTCTTCCTTGAAAGGAAGAAAATGAAGAGAATAGTAAAATATTTTTCCAATTCGGACATATCCTATGATAATCCTATGGTTGTCAGAGACTTGAATATATGCATCCGTTTGCTTGATATTACCCTTGATGAAGAGAGAACGACAAGTGTGTGGAGTGAGGAAGTAGGTAGCCTTATAGAAATGCATTTTCATAAGATTCCAGGAGAAGATCTCTATACTATGGAATCCAAGTATAAAGGCGTGATTCCTGATTTTCCTAAGTATGTCAATACGCATAACTGGAAACGATTTCTATCTGAGCAATGCTCTTTGTATTCCTCTAAGGAGGACACAGCTGAAAAAGAGAAATGGCGGTACGAGCATTTTAAGGAAGATTTGCGTAAAGCCAAAGCCTGGCACTTGTACAACATCATACGAGAATACAGACTGTTCTCTTGGTGGGATTGATTTGCGAAAAATTTCGTTACGAAGTTTTTCGTATAGTTGTAATCTATAGGAGTTTCTTTAAATCTTCCATATCCGGCAGAGCATCACGTAACTCTTTGGGCAATTCGCTTGATGTTCGGTATGTGGCGACGTCCATAGGCTTGGATGTATCGCGGAATGACAATTCTACAATTTTGTCATTCTTTGACTTGCAGAGTACAATGCCGATTGACGGGTTCTCGTCAGGCAGTTTGACATATTCGTCAAGGGCAGAGAGATAGAAGTTCAATTTTCCCGTATATTCGGGTTTGAACTCACCGCGCTTCAATTCAAACGCCACAAGACTGCGTAACTTCCGGGAAAAGAAGAGCAAGTCGATATAATAGTCGTGTCCTTCAACTTCAAGATGATATTGATTGCCAAGGAATGCAAAATCCTTACCAAAAGCCATGATGAAGTTCTTGATGTTCTGGATTATGCTTTGTTCAATAACACGTTCATCCACGTCCTCTGGGTCTTCGATGTTTATGAAGTCCAAAAGATATTCATCCTTGAAAGACCTCAAAGCCTTGCGCTTGAAATCGTCATCACTGATGGTCTTGGAGAAGTTCGTCTGCTTTATAGAACCTTCTCTATGATACAGGTTGGACTTTATCTGACGCTGTAATTCTCTATAGCTCCAGAATTCAAAGGCACACCTATGAATATAAAACAGTCTCTCTTCCAAAGAATTTACCTTGAATATTATCTCCATGTGCTGAGAAAATCCGATTGACCTAAAATCTTCGGCAGGAAATTCGTCAGATACTGTCTGATGAATTTGGTAAATACCCAAAATCGTATTGTCTTTCAAATCATCAGACAGTGTCTGACGATTTAGGTAAGGGCTCCACTGTTCATAGAAAATCCGCATGTTTCTTATATTGGTTGCAGAGAATCCGCGCAGCCCTGGCAATTCTTGCTGTAATCCTTTGGATATGGTCTCAATAGCATTACTACCCCAATACCCGTCACGGCTGTGTGTGCAGATACATAGCCACCAACAGAGGCGTAAAGTTTCAGCAACTCCTTGTTAGCTTTCTTAGCAGCCATATACCTACTCTTGAGAATTGCACTCTTTATGTCCTTGACGGCTCTTATGTATTCTTGTGATAAATGTGATATTTCCATAAGTCTTACCTAATTGTGTTCATTGCGTAAAGTTTAAATATTTCTGCTACAATTTCAACTTGATGTCCCATTTTGTGATTTCAAATTTTGAACTTTATCCTTTTAGAGCTAAAGGTTATAATCACTTAAAAACTCTAGAAATTTTTTAGGGGCGTATGTGTCACTATATCTTCTCAAAGTTTCTCATACGCTTCATATTCTGCTGTCCCACTCATTCAGCTTGTCTTGCAGAAGATTTTTTAGTCATGTTGAAATTAGTCTACACTGTAGACTTTTTTAATTGGATCTGCAATGCAGACCTAATTGGCTTATTGTATGCTATCTTCCTAATTCCATAATAAGTATATACCATAGCAGCGTCTATAGCTCTCTTAACATGTTGGCGAGACTGTTCTATCAAATCCGCCACATGCTTGTATAAAGCATCTTCTCTTTTCTCTATCTCGTTCATCTGTTTATTCGGAATGTTGTGAAGAAAGCGTGTGCGTCGCTTTCAAACGTTGGTGTCGGTATACCCTTATTATGTGTCGTCCTCTTTATCACTTCCGTTATTCTTCTTTACTCGTCTCATTGCTAGCCGAAACTTTTGTGGTCGAAGATTTCGACCGCAAAATAGCAGGAATCACAACCGCAGTAGAAATGCAGTCTCTTATCTATTATGGCTTGTTCACTCCAATAACGAAATTTTGTCCAAAGGTAAAACTTTTATTTCTTTCTTGCAAGCAGTTCTGCTAGTTCTTCCGTTGAAAGTGATGAAAGCTGCTCAACGAGCTCGTCGCGTTTCGATTTCTTCTTGCCATCAATATTCAACAGAAGTGAGTTGTACTCCATCTGCTTCTCCAAGGGATAATGGTCAATGTATAGCTCAGTGATAGAGTGCTCGTTGACAGAATGCCCCATGCTCTCGGAAATATAGTTGATGTCAACGCCTGCATTGCGCAAGTTTGTTGCGAAAGAATGGCGGCACCAGGTTCCGGAAGGACGCACTTCCCAGTTGAGAACATCCTTGCATATCTTTGTCACTCTGTCCTGAATGTTCGAATTCTCTGCCGAAGTGCGGACACGTTTATCTGCCTTGCTGGTTGCACCATCAAGAATATATGGAAATACCAGTGCATTCAACTTTGGTGGCGCTGCTATGTCATCAAGAATCCGTTGCAGTGGCGGAATAATAGGAATAATAACCTCAGAACAGTTTTCACTCCTATTAGTCGTCTTGATGCGATTGAACTTGAACGCCCGTCTTTCTGAGTTGAAATAGAACGACGTGTAGCGGAGTTCACTTGCATCAACTAGGTTAAAACCATTGCAGAGATATTGCACCAAGAATAGACCAAGCGACTGGTGTGCCTTCTCAGCATACCCTGCCTTCCATTTATCTGAGAACTCGTTATTGATGAACACTTCATAGAGACGAGTCATCTGCTCAACTGTAAGATAGCGGTCTTTACGTGTCTTACCGTTTGGGATGGAAACAAGATCTTTCTGTCGAATGTTTGAGAATGGATATTGCTTATTGACAAGGTAACCTTGGCGTACGCACTCATTCCAGACGGCACGGCAGCAACGAAGATAGATACCACGGGTAGTATCGCTAATCTTACCAACTAGATTGCCATCTTTATCTTTGACGCCATTCTTCATGCCGTCGCTCCATTGCTCAATTTCGTCCTTACCTATCTTGAAGCCGACAATAGGATGCTTCCACATTATCTTCTTGAACGACTTCAATGCATATTCATACGGTTCTGCCGTGGTGTAACGTTCACCTCCATTTTCTGTCCTGAAACGGTTGATAATCTGTAACCAAATATCCATGAACGTTGCTTCCTTATGCGTGCCAACACCCATTATTACTGCCTTTAAGCGGTCTAACGAAGTGTTACCACCAAGCTTAGCGACAATGTTTGAATATTTGTTAAATAGATCATCAAACACCATCTTCTTTTCATACAAATCTGAGCGCACTGCCTTTGAATTTAGCGTGCAGACTTTTGAGAATTCTTCTTCAGAGTATTCACCTTCAACAAACTGGTACCATGACTTGCGGTCTATGGTATAGCGCATTGCGACAGGATAAGTATCTCTGCCGCTTTTAGAGTGGCGCTTGTCGAGTACAAGCGAGAATGTGCAGTTTCCGAATCTCGATGTTCGGAATGTTGTCTGTAGTTTCTTAGCTCCCATACTATAGTCGTTAGTTATGTCCATGAATTATCCCAACATAAATTGGGAAAACAATGGGAAAACAAAATCGGTTTGAAATAGGCTTTTACAGCCTATCGTTAACAATCACAAAGTTATAACTTATTGATAATCAGTGCAAATTAATTTAGCTAAAAATCACTAAATATCATTCTCTCAAACTCATAATCTGGAGGTCCTAGGTTCAAGCCCTAGCTGGTCCACACTGAAAATCAGCGACTTAGAAACTTTTCCAAGTCGCTGATTTCCGTTTTGCGAACACGATGCGAACACCACGACATGGCTATTGCAATGGCGAACACATAGCTTTTTCTACTTTCTGCAACGTTATAATATTTGCGAACACGCGAACATTTATTTTCTACTCATCATCCGGTTGCTCATAATAATATGAGTAGTCGATGCCCTTCATAAATATTTCTCGGTCGTTAATCTTATCCGTTAAGGCATTCTTGACCAACTTCTTTATCTGAGTTGCATCAACGACGCTGTGTGTCATGGCAGCAAGATAGTCCTTCTTGTTTATCTTACTCCAGTCAACGCATTTCTTCAGACTGCGCTTCAACATCAAGTCTAGCCAAATGCGTGTTGAACGTCCGTTACCTTCACGGAAAGGATGAGCAATATTCATCTCCACGTACTTATCCATTATTTCATCAAAGGTCGTTTCTGGCATCTTCTCAATGCTTGCAAGTGTTTGGGGCAAATACTGAGCCATTGCAAATTGAAATCCGCCTTTTGCTATGTTTACAGTCCTTATCTTCCCCGCAAAATCATAGAGACCACCAAAAAGATAAGCATGAATCTGCTGAAGTCCCTTTACAGTACCTACTTCAATAGAGTTTATCAAGTCGCTTTCAAATAAAGTGTATGCCTTCTTTCTACTTTGACCGTCAATCGTATTGTCACTATACGTAAACCAATCCAAGAAATCAGCAGCTTTATTATTAGGAAAGTTCTTGGCAAGTTCCATGACACCTTCTAAGTCAATAACATCTGTATTGTATTTCTTACCATCTGGACCTGACATTTTCAGTTGGTTAGTGCCACTAACCAACTGGTCGCCATTCCTTTTTAATTTGGACTTTAAATACTTCCAGTAGTTGCGGTTCTTCTTGTAGTCGTCCTGCTCATTGAGCACGCCGACAATGTCAATGACCGAGAACCACCATTTGTCGTTCTCGTCATCCCAGGTGGCTCGCACCTCCCGATCTTTATAGAAGCGTATAGAAACTTTTGTCATCATTAATATCTATCTTAAAATCTTCAAGATTTTTTCAAGGGATTCTTCGTCTGAGATTAAGACCTCTCTCGGCATACTTCCTTGTGGTTCTCCAACAATTCCTGCTGCTTGCAATTGTTCCATTAGGCGACCTGCACGATTGTAACCTATGGAAAATTGTCGTTGTATCTTACTTATTGAACCTTGCTGTGACAATACCACCATCCTCGCTGCCTGTTCAAAGAGAGGATCAAGACTATTTACATTAAGACCATTATTATCATCGTAATTCCCCTTGCGAGCATCAGGTTCAGGGATAAATAAAGGTTCAACCGGTCCAGGTTGGCTTTCTATAAATTTTGATATTGATTTTATTTCCGTATTGTCAACAAATGCGCCTTGTACACGTATGGGGTCTCCCACATTTATATATAGCATGTCATCATGACCTATAAGTTGTTGGGCACCGAGTCTGTCAAGAATTACCAGTGAATCAGCACGTGAGGCGACTCTATATGATATACGAACAGGAAAGTCCCTCTTAATTGTTTCTGTTATAATTCTTGTATTTGGTCTTTGCGTCGCCATAATGATATGAATTCCAACAGCTCGACCCAATTGGGCTATACGAACTATCGGATTCTCAAATTTATCACCCTCTGCCATAATTAGATCTCCAAATTCATTAATGATCACAACAATATATGGCATATATTCATGTCCCTCTATTGGGTTGAGTTGGTGGTAGATAAATTTATTATTGTAATCTATTATATTACGCACTTTCGCCAGTTTGAGTATTTTGTATCGTTGATCCATTAGTACACAAAGACCACTTAATGTTTTAATGGCCTTATTTAAGTCGGTAATAATTGGTTCATCTTCGTTTTCCTCAAGAGCCGCCATGTAATGTTTCGCGATCGGAGCAAATAAGTTAAATTCGACACCTTTGGGGTCTATTAAAACAAGTTTCA
>CAYPRM010000027.1:0-17639 GCA_964413365.1 uncultured Lachnospiraceae bacterium
TCATTCTTTTCTCAGGCTCAATAATTCTCGGTGCGAACGACAAGCTGATAGTGCCGCTGTCATATTTGTGCTTCGGTGCTATGTGGGCCGTGTCGTGTGTCCTCAAGTTTCCCCTGACCGCTCACTATTCCGTCAACGATTACGGTGATGGTATGATGAGCAATCCGCTGTTCATAAAAACGAACAGAATACTCACGGCAATGTGGGGAATACTGTACATCTTAACGTCGGTATCCACGTATTTCCTGATGCAAACGGAGCTTTCGAGCTACATCGGAATAATAAACAACATATTGCCCATTTTCGCAGGAATATTCACCGCATGGTTTCAGAAATGGTACCCCGCAAGAGTTGCGAGAGGGAAGCGAGAGTAGATAATAGATATCTTATTTTGATATTTCTACCGACAGTATGTGTACTTTATATGCGGAAGCTGCTATACTGCGAGCGAGGGAAGGCAGATCATGGATCGGATCAAGATCGGAAAATTCATTGTCAAATGCAGAAAGAACTCACTTGGAGAGGCGGCACGGAGAAAGGAGTGCTTTATGAATCACAAGAGGATTGCACTTTGGAGCGTTGCTCTGGCTGTTACTGCCTGTATTGCCTTTGCTGTTTACTTCTTGATAGATCCAATAGGTGGCGACAGTGATGCTTTGGAGGATAAATACTATCTGATGATCGGAGCAGAGGGCGTTCACGATATAGAGGTATCTACACCGAGCTCAAACGGGGGATGCAGAAATGCGAATCATTCCCCATTCAAAAAGGGCGAGATGGTGTGGATAGAGCAGTTAAACGGCGATTCCGATCTGAGGGGCGTAACCATAACGGCGCATGATACAGAGGGGAATACCGTGTATACCTTCTCCGTTCCCGAGGAAGCGACCGATGAGGAGATAGCACGGTTAGTGAGTGAAGACGGCTGGCTGATAGCCCCCGTCCCCGCCGACGCGCAATAATCGGAGAGGCTCTGAAATACAGTTCCCGATCCTGCACGATGCAAGGCTTAATGCAAATTTCAAAAAACATCGGTGCACACTGCGAAAGCGGTGTGCACCGAAAATCATATATACGGTCAATAGCATCAAATAAACATCGCTCCGACAAGCAGACCTGTAAGCATCTCGATAACAGCGCCGAGCGCACTTGCAAACAGCGTCAATACGGCAATTATAAGATATGCGATGAAGAACAGCCCCACAATGATGGGCACAAATATGATCAGAAGCACGGCAAGCAGTATCGTCGCCAGCTCCTCGTAGGTCTCGTCGCTCTTGATGAATACAAGGATCTTGTCGACAACGTCGCCCATGTCGGATTTTATTCCCTCGAGTGTCTGCTCGGTATTGCTCTCGGCAGTGCCCTCCTCGGCAAACGCAGGCACGGACACAGCGCAAAGTCCCACAGCCATTACCATCAATATCAATGCGATTGAAATGATTCGTTTCATGCTCATATTCATATCCTCGTCTCCTTATAAGAAAAAATACCTCGGTAGTTTACTTAATTTTACCTTATTTGTTCTAATTTGTCAAGACGCTACGGAAATATTATCAAAAATTATCCGAAAACTTTTCCCAAATATTGCGTTACTGTGTAAAAATCACGGGAATTTGAGATTTTTTGTTAAATTTGCATACATTTCTATTGATTTTAATTTGGATTTGTGATATAATATACTACCCTGACGGGATAAGGATGATGAGGTGATGTTTTTTGAAGGAGAGAGCACTCGGAGTGGCGAGAGGCTTTGCCGTGCTTTTGGGCATCGGCATCGCGTATTACGTGTTCTACCGCCTGACAAATATCGGGATCAGGTGTCCGACAAATCTCATTTTCGGGATCCTCTGCCCCACCTGCGGTGTGAGCAGAATGTTCCTTGCACTCTCACAGTCAGACCTTCGCGGTGCACTCTATTATAACGCCGCCGTGCTCGTCCTGCTGCCGCTCCTGCTCGCCGTGCTCGTGTCGTATTACCGCGCGTATATCGCAACGGGCGAGAGGAAATTCAAGCGTTGGCACCGCGTCGCCCTCACCGTTGCCGTCGTGATACTCGTCGCATACGGTGTGATGAGGAACATGATGCACATAGGGCTACACCCGTCGGATAACTCGGATTATGAATTCACTAAAGCAATTTTTTGGAGGATATTATGATACAAGAAATACTTAATGTGCTCGCATCTCAATATGAGCTTTTCCTGCGACTCCTGCTCGCCTGCCTCTCGGGCGCGATAATCGGCTTTGAGCGAAGCGTCAGAAGAAAGGACGCAGGCATCAAGACGCATATAATCCTCGCCCTCGGCGCGGCACTCTTTATGATAGTCTCGCAGTACGGCTTTTCGGGGCTTGATCTCTCCCCCGAGCTCAAGGCGGACGTCTCCCGTATCGCGTCAAATATAGTAACGGGTGTTTCCTTCCTCTGTGCAGGCGTTATCTTCGTCCGCGGAGCGTCGGTCAAGGGACTTACCACCGCAACGGGAATATGGACGACTGCAGGCATTGGAATGGCGGCAGGCGCAGGAATGTATGCGCTCACCATATTCACCACCTGCCTCATACTCGTCATACAGCTCCTGCTCGCAGGCTTTTCCGCCAAGATCGAAACGCATTATTCGCTTGATGTCGAGCTGAGAATAACCGATCAGGTTCACGTAAATGACGTCGTGAGCCAGCTCTCCGAGATCACGCAAGCCCCCGCCATCGCAATAAAAATGCACAAGGAGGCGGACTGCACCTGCTACAAGGTCAACTTCAATATCACCCACACCGTCGACGAGCTCGACCTCATTCACAAAATGAACCAGATCGACTCCGTATCGGGCGTAACGTGGAACCTGCTCTGATGTCAAGAGCATGGATCAAATAGATCATTGGATCACCCCAAGCGTTCTCGGAGCTTTTCGAGAGCGCTTTTTTCAAGCCTGCTGACGTAGGAGCGTGAGATCCCGAGCCGAGCGGCGATCTCCTTTTGCGTGTAGCTCCGCCCAAGCCCGAAAAGCCCGTACCGCATCGTGATTATCTGCCGCTCGCGCGCGTCGAGGGAGCCTTTGACAAGGCGCAGAGTGCGCTCAAGCAGAGTCTTGCGGTCAAGCTCCTCGCCGAGGTCCTCGCCCGTGCTCAGAACGTCCATGTACGTCAGGGGATTGCCGTCGCGGTCGACGTCAATGGTCTCGTTTATCGAGATCTCGCCGCCGCGCCTTTTCTGCGCTCGGAAGTGCATCAGGATCTCGTTCTGTATGCATTTCGCGGCGTAGGTCGCAAAGCGTGTGCCGCTCTCGAGCTTGAACGTGTCGACCGCCTTGACCAGCCCCACCGTCCCTATCGAAACGAGATCCTCGCTCTCCTGCGAGCTTGCGTAGTACTTGCGGACGATGTGGGAAACGAGGCGGAGATTGTGCAATATCAAGCGTCCGCGCGCCTCGTCGTCGCCGCCGCGAAGTCGCTCAAAGCTCTCCCTCTCCTCTGCTGCAGAGAGCGGCGGTGGAAATTTGTTCGGTACGGATACACCGAGGATAAGATGGTAAACGTGGAGCATCAGTGAAAAAATGAATGTGAGCATAAAAATCTGTATCTCCTCTCGCCCCGGGGGGGCATTTTTGACCTTGCGTGAGCGCAATAGGTCTATTAATTCTATGCCGCTTGCGAAAAAATTTGCATGTACACCTTTTTTGAGTGGTGAAAATTCGCGCGACCGCAACCGCACCCCCGCCCGTCATCCTCGAGCGAAGCGAGGGAGCTTGCGCGGAGCACATACAAAAATCCGCGGCACAAAAATGCAAAAAACATCTTGATTTTCGGGCGGAATGTTGGTATAATTCTATTATAACGAGCAAGGATAACGGAGGTTCAAAAAATGAAGTCAAGCGGACGCAACAGTAAGAGCAAGGGCAGTAGCAAGAGCAATCGCGGTACGGCGAAGCAGAGGCGGACGGCACGGCGCGTCGTGAAGGGCGTTTTCGGCAAAAGTCTACCTCTTATAATGATACTTCTACTCCTTCTCGGGGTAGTGGGCGCGCTTCTGTATAGGCAATTTGAGCCTGTACGGGACTTTGTTGACGGTCTCGGGATAATTCCGACCACGACGACCACCACAACGGCTCACAGGTCGCACATAGATCCCGACGGTGGCGAGCTTGAGGTACATTTCATCGACGTAGGTCAGGGAGATTCGGCTCTCCTGCTTACGGCAGAGGCGGCGGTTTTGATCGACTGCGGCGAGGTGGAATACGGCGACGACGTGGTAGCGTATCTCGAGAGCTGCGGTGTTGAAAAGCTCGATTATTTCATAATAACCCACCCCGACTCCGACCACATGGGCTGTGCCGCCCACATTCTTCAAAATGTGGAGGTCGAGCACTTTGTGATCAACGGCAAGGAAAAGAGTACGGCGTTCTTCCGCAAGACACTTGACGCGATCGATGAAAAGGGAATAGATGCAATGATCGCCGAGGCAGGGGATGTCATAAGCCTCGACGCCCTGACGCTCACGGTGCTCAGTCCCACGTCCGATGAGATATCGGGGCTTTCCTCGAACGATTCGAGTCTCATAATACGTGCCGACTACGGCTCGCGCAGTTTCCTTTTCACGGGCGATGCCGAGTCCGAGGGCGAGGGCTTGCTCCTTGAGCGTTGCGGTGAGGAAATGCTCCGCTGCGACGTTTTCAGTGCAGGTCATCACGGCTCAAAGACCTCAAATTCTCTCGCACTCCTGCAGCTGGTGTCTCCCGAATACGTGGTTATCTCCTGCGGCAAGGGCAATTCCTACGGTCATCCCCACGTGCAGGCTCTCGACGTCTTTGAGAGCGTGGGCGCAAGGGTACTCCGCACGGACCTGCTCGGCTCGATAGTGTTCGTTACCGACGGAAGCAGTTTGGACGTCAGGGAATAGGCTGAATTTTCAAAAATCCTGTGTCGGGCCTGTGGAAAACTAAAAAATTTTTTCAAAACTTCTTGACACGGGCAAAGAAAATTCAAAAAATTCGCAAAAACCCCTTGACATAGCCAAAGAAAAATTAAAAAATTCGCAAAAACCCCTTGACAAAAGAACGGGTTTGTGGTTATAATATAAGATGTCATTGTGTAAAAGCGTAGAGAAGGCTGAAAAGCATCTCGCTTCCGAACCATAATTCAAGGAGGTGGCAATAATGCTCAGAACATACCAACCTAAAAAGAGACAGAGAAAAAAAGAGCATGGCTTCAGAAAAAGAATGAGAACCGCTGACGGCAGAAACGTTCTTAAGAGAAGACGCGCTAAAGGCAGAAAAAGATTAACTTATTGATCTTTGCGGGTACGTACCCCCAAAATGTACCGATGACCGTGTGGTTTGACTCCCAGCGTCATCGGTTTTTTTGTGAGAGGAAACGCCCGAACCCAACGGGAGGAGCAGAGCGATGAAGGATATTGCGATAAGAGAAAATCATCTTTATAATAAGACCTTCAAGACGGGCGCACGCGCGAACGAGAAGCACATCTGCGTCTACGTCCTGCGTGACTGGGGCGCAAAGCGTCAGATGCTCCGCAATCCCGAAAAGAGGTTCATCAACAGAATAGGTCTTTCCGTTACCAAGAAGCTCGGCGGTGCAGTCGAGCGCAACAGGGCAAAGCGAGTAATACGCGCCGCTCTCGCACAGGCGAGGGAGGTAGGGGAGCTGAAAACGGGATATCTCATCGTCATATCCGCAAGATACGGATGCGATAAGGTCAAGAGCTGTGATCTTGCGTGCGAGCTGATATCCGCGCTCACAAGGCTCGATATGTATAGGCGCCCTACCCACGCAGGCACAAAAGCGGAAGCACCGACACAAGCACAGACCAAGGATAGCGAAGACGCAGGCACGGACAGATGATAAAAAGGCTTTGCATCTACCTCATCCGCTTTTACCAAAAATATCTCTCAAGGCTCAAGGGACAGCCGACGTGCAGATTCCGTCCCACCTGCTCACAGTACGCCATCGAGGCGTTTTCCGAGTGGGGAGTATTCATAGGCTTCGGTCTTACGGCATATAGGATACTGCGCTGCAATCCTTTTTGCGCAGGAGGATATGATCCCGTACCGAAGAAGGACCAAAAGGGAGAAAAATGACACCGCCGCCAGAAATACGGCGGTCGCCGAGGTACCGTTCGGCACAGATGATATTTGACGGTACAAAAGCCCATAATAACAGAAAGGGAATTCAATCAGAAAATGAAAAAGCTTTTCAAATCAAGGCTCACCCTGCTCGCATTTATCGCGGTCATGGTATGCGTCCTCCTTACGTCCTGCGTAACGGGCGCAAATGCGACTGTGAATATCGAAGGAGTTGAGGTCGCAGAGGACAGCACACTCACGCAGGAGCAGCTCAACGCCATTGCGACTCTCGTCCGCAACAACAGCGGTGCGTGGAGCGATTTCGTCGCCGCATACCGCGGATACGACGTTCTCGGAGCTGACGCAGATCTTGACGAGTACCCGGGGATCAAAAATGAGGACGGGAGCTACAAGATCAATGTTGATGCGGCAAGGAAGGTGCTCGATGAGTACGACACAAAGGACACCCTCACATACGCATCCCTCACCGCGTCCGACGTTGAGAACATCGTAAACGCAATGAAGACGGAGGTCGATTTCGACACAGAGCGTGATCTTCTCGGCAATATACGCTACTATATAGGCGTTGCGCTCAAATGGATCACGAGCACCGTCGGCTTTGGAAACTACCTGCTCGGTATCTGCGTGTTCGCCGTTATCGTGGAGATACTTATGCTTCCGCTCGCAATAAAGCAGCAGAAGAACTCCATCAAGCAGGCAAGCCTCCGCCCCAAGGAGACGGCTATCAGAAACCACTATAAGGGCAGAAACGATCAGGCAACCCAGCAGAAGGTCGCTCAGGAGATACAGAATCTCTACGAGAAGGAGAACTTCAGCCCCTTCAGCGGATGCCTTCCCATGCTCATACAGCTCCCCATCATTATGATACTGTATAATGTCGTTGTCGATCCCATACAGTACATTCTCGGCGGAACTGCAAGCTTCGCAGGAGCGATCAAGACCTTCTTCACCGCAAGCCGTGCGGCAGGCGGTCTGGGACTTACGCTCAACTCCACCAACGGCACGATTGAGATGCTCTCACAGCTAAAGGGCGTCGATTTCTCGGGACTCTCGAGCTTCGAGTTCTTTACCAACAGCGGCGAGGTGTTCGATAACCTCAATAACGTCGCTCACAATATCCCCTCGTTCAATATCGGCCCGATAAACTTCGGATTTACCCCGAGCCTGAGTGCAAATTACGCGCTCCTTATCGTGCCCGTGCTGACCTTCGTCGTGTACTACTTCTCGATGAAGCTCTCCAAGAAATTCACGTATCAGGCAACGGTGAATGAGCAGGCACCCGGTCAGGGCTGCTCGACCAAGGCTATGGAATTCTATATGCCCGTAATGTCGACAGTGTTCTGCTTTATGGTTCCCGGTGCTGTGGGCATATATTGGGTGTTCAGAAGCATAATCTCCACGCTCAAGCAGTTCATTATGAGCCGCGTAATGCCCCTGCCTCAGTTCACCGAGGAGGATTACCGTGCCGCAGAGAAGGAAATGTACTCCAAGACACCCCAGAGAAAGCGTAAGAAGAACGCCGACGAAAGCGGAGCACTCGATTCCGATCCGAACAGGGAGAGACCGCGCTCGCTCCACCATATAGACGACGATGATGAGGAATACGTAACGTTCGTCGGCAAGGAAAGTGTAAGCGCAAGTAAAAACACGTCCGAGGACGATGGCAAGGCAGATGCCGAATAAACATTTTCAGAATCAAAGGATGAATATACAATGAAAAGAGAAACAGTAATAAGCGCAAAAACAGTCGACGAGGCATTGAAGCTCGCCGCAGAGGAGCTCGGCGCACCCGTTGAGGAGCTGGATCACACAGTCCTCGAAGAGCCGAAGAAGGGACTTTTCGGCATCGGCGCAGCACCTGCAAAGGTCAGCGTCAGCTACGCTCCCACGGGCATCGACCTCGCTGTCGAGTTCGTAAAGACAACACTTAAGAATATGAATATCAAGGCGACCGTAACCGTCAGCGATACCGAGCTCGGTAAGAAGATCGACATCTTCGGTGAGGACGCAGGCGTGCTTATAGGACATCACGGTGATACGCTCGATTCCTTCCAGCACCTCACAAACCTCGCCGCTAACAGAACGGAGAACAAGAAGAACCCCGTTCCGAAGATCTCGGTTGATATCGAGGCTTACAGAGCAAAGCGTGAGGAAACTCTCAGAGCGCTCGCAAGACGCATGGCACATAAGGTCGTCAAGTATAAGAAGAGCGTAATGCTCGAGCCCATGAACCCCTATGAGCGCCGCATAATCCACGCAGAGCTCCAGTCGTTCCCGGGAGTAAACACTAACTCCATCGGCTCCGAGTCCAACCGCAAGGTCGTCATCTATCTCGACGAAACGAAGAAATAATAAAAATATATACAAAAAAATATCCTTCCCTCGGGAAGGATATTTTGTTTTTTATTGATCAATTTTTTCAAGATATTTCTTTGAAAGCTCGGATTTGTACATTTTGGGGGCGAAGGCGATGATCTGCTCAAATCCCTCGCGTGCCTCGTCCATTCTGCCGAGCCTGTAGAGCGACACCGCACGGTAGTAGCCGACGTTGATCCTCGTAAGCTTGTGATTCTGGTGCTTGCTCGTCAGCTCACGCAGGTCGATATCGCAAACGTCCACCACATACTCGTAATCCTCGTCAAGGAATGCATCAAATTTGTCGAAGACCGAATAATTGTCAAAAACGCCCGCGTACTTTGGAAACTGCCGCTTCAAAGACCTGAAATCCTTGAGCACGCCCTCGAGCGACTTGAGATCCTCACGCTCAAAATAAACGTACGCGCGCCTGTAAAGATCGTTGCAGGCGTTCAGCGGATTTGTGATCGCCGAGCCGTCCTTCGCCTGCGAGGTAAGCTCGAGCACCTTGTCCTGATCCCCACTGCACATCGCGTATAGCACACGGCTCCTGCTGTCGCGCTTCATCGCACCAAGCTCAAGCAGCTCGCCGAATTTTTTGGGATCGAGATCCTCGTAGATCACGCTCTCCAAGGTCGATTCCTTGATCCTCGCGAACGGTGAGCGCAGACTCGCAGCGAGTACCGCAACGAGCAGAACGCCAATGAGCACGTTTTTCGTCATGACGTAAATACACACCGCCAGCCCCAAAGCATAGAGCAGGGAAAGACCGCAGAATTTCAGACGGTAAGCGGTGAGTATCTGTTTTGCTGTTTTGTTTTCCATTTTTCAATACCTCAAATATGTTGTTTTTGTTTTTTTATAGATCATTGTCAGCACCCTCGGAGAAGGAAAGAAGCCAATCGGCGAGATCCCCCAGCGGCTCTGTGCGGAGACGGTAGAGAAGGAATTTCCCGTGGCGCTCGGACTCAATAAGCTCCGCCTCACAAAGGATCCGCAGGTGGCGTGAGATCGCAGGCGGCGAAAGATCGAACCGCTCGGCTATCTGACCTGCCGTTCTGCCGCCGCGGCGAAGTAGCTTTATTATCTCGCGCCGCGTCGGATCGCCGAGCGCGAAGATCGTTTCCTGAAGCATAATGCGTCTCCTTTCTGTGATTTTTGTGGGCAAGCCAAATGTTGCACTTCGTGCTAATGATGTTAGCCGAAGGCGACATACGAGGGTGGAGCAACGGGCGTTCATTCCAAGAAAAAATCACAATTCCGCCAATCAATTAACATTTAAGTTAAGTGTTAATTGTATTATAACACACCCTGCGCGCAGGTGTCAACACCAATGCACAAAAAATATCTCAAAAAAAGTGATTTTTTATCACAAATAAGGATTGACGCGGACGAATATTTGTTGTATAATCATATAGCCGATGGACGTCCTTCGGCGATGCTTTACCCCGTGAAGTAGCACGGGCAAATTTGTATTTTTATTGAGGAGAATATGCATAAGGTTACTTTAAGGGATTTTCTGACGATGCACGTCGGTATGGTGCTCATAGCGTGCAGCACTCACTTCTTTTTAGTCCCCAATCACTTCGTTACGGGGGGAATGACGGGACTTTCCACTATCCTTGGCAACGTTTTAACGTTCTTTTCGGTCTCACAATGGCTGATAGGACTCAACATCTTAATGCTGATAATAGGATTTATATTTCTCGGTAAGCAGATGGGCTTCTTCACCGCCTACTGCAGCCTCGGATACTCGCTGATAATGGAGCTTTTCGACGTTTTCTTTCCCTGTGATACACCGCTGACCGCCGAGCCTTTTATGGAGCTATGCGTCGGAATACTGATCTACGCCTTCGGAACGGCGATCATATTCTACTCGGGTGCGTCGAGCGGAGGAATGGACATCGTGGCACTGATCCTGCAGAAATACGTCAAGATCGACGTAGGCAAGGCAGTCCTCGTGGTTAATTCCTTCATTGCGATAGGCTCGATATTCGCGTTTCCGAACGACACGACGAGAGCGATCCTGTCCCTTGTTGGCTTGTTTGCGAACGCATTTATCATCGACGGCGTTATTGATAGCCTCGGTGCGTGCAAATATTTCATGGTCATTACACAAAAGCCCGATCTTGTTGCGGAATACATAATGAACTCCCTGCATCACGGTGTTACCATAACGGACGCCGTTGGTGCGTATACGTTGAATAAAAAGGGAATCGTCCATACCGTCTGCCGCCGTTATGAGGCGATCAAGCTCCGCGAAAAGATCAAGAGCATTGATCCCGACTCCTTCATCGTCATAACCACGAGCAGCGAGATCATAGGAAAAGGCTTCAGAAGCGTTTGATATTTTTAAGAAAATAAACAAAAGCCCTCGGCTACCGAGGGCTTTGTTTTTTTGAGGTTAATGCTTTTGCTTTGCGATGTAAACAATAAAATCATCGCAAGTCTTGTAGGCAACGGAGGCTTTGTGTAGCACTGTCCGTTCTGCCGAGATATTCCGCGGCAAGGCGGATAAGGATCTCCGGCTCATTGAGCGCAGGATCGTCAAGCACGGCATCAAGAAGGTAGCTAAGCGTCTTTCCGACGGCACGGCGGTCGTTCCCGCAAAGGGGAAGAATGGCGTCGCCGTGAATTGCCAGATCTGCAAGTGCAAGTGGGCTTTTGCGTGTCCTCTCGCTCTCTATCGCGGAGAGCAGGGGTGCGTTCTCGGGAAGGCGCAGTGCAAGAGTACTGACCGCATCATCTATATGCTCCCCGTGCACAGCAAGTATTCGCCTCGCCATGGCACAGGAGTCGCCGCACGTCATCGACTCCGCACTCAAATACAGCTCGCAGAGTGCCTCTATTAGCTTTTTCTCCCTTGTCGACGGATGGAGGGAGGCGAGAAGCTCGGCGCGCTCTCCCTGCGTCAGGTGGGATATCGCGACCGCCACTCGGGGTGCAAAGGAATTTCCGCAGATCCCCCCGATCCTCTCGAGCTGTTCGGTATCGGGATCGGGAAACTCAGGGAATATCGCCCGCCATGCTCCGCAATCGAGCATCATTTTCAGAGGGCGGACACAATTTGGACTTGAAAACAGCTTTTTCAGCTCCACCCAAATACGCTCGCGTGCGACGGAGCGGAGAAGTCCCACGCAGTCCTCAGCACCTGCGAGCGTGTCGCCGTCAATGCTAAAGCCGAGCTGCGCGGCAAATCGGAACGTGCGCAGTATCCTCAGCGCATCCTCGGAAAATCTCACCCTCGCATCCCCCACCGTGCGTATCAGTCGGCGCTCGATGTCCGCCCTGCCGCCGAAGGGATCGACGAGTCCGCTCGCCTCATTGAACGCCATTGCATTGACAGTCAGATCCCTGCGCGCAAGGTCGGCGCAGATGTCGGAGGTGAAAGTAACGCTCTCGGGATGCCTGAGATCACGGTATTCGCCGTCGATCCTGTACGTGGTGATCTCTATCGGCACATCACTGCCGCAAACAGGGAAGAGAACGGTCAGCGTGCCGTGCTTCAGGCCCGTCGGGATCGTGGTATAGTCCGCAAAAACGCTCAGCATCTGCTCGGGCAGGGCACTTGTCGCCACGTCCCAATCCGCAGGCTCACGTCCCATTATAGAATCCCTCACCGCGCCCCCGACGCTGTACGCGGAAAAGCCGACTCTCTCAAGAGCCGCAATACATTCTCTCACGTGATCGGGGTGTTTCATATCAATATATCTCCTTACGCCTCAGCCGCCGTAGCCGTTGAAGCCGTATTTTTTTATTATTTCGGGGTAATTTTTGAAGGCGTAGTTCAGGTCGCACATCTTCGGCACAGCGCCCGAGCAGAAACCCTCAACGCTTCCTGCGTACTGCCACATTGAGTAGGTCTTGCTGAATTCGTCAAGGTTCTTGCTCACATAATCCTCGACGTCGGCGCCGTATCTCGCATACCAGACGTCGTACATACGGAGCGTCTTTTCGTCGTTGTAGACGCCGTAGAGGAAGCTGTTGTTCGTGTAGATGCCCGGATAGTAGCCGAGCTCGACCATCTCGGTCATAAAGGTGTTCACGATCTCCGCTATCACCTCGGGCTCGTAGGTGGAGGGGTAGTGATTATCGCGCGGAACATCCTCGATATCGTAGAAAACGGGGTATTCCAGCTTCTTGCCCTCCAGCCAATTTGCCACGCGGCGTGCGTCGGCCTTGGCGTCGGCGGCACTCTCCGCATAGCTGAAGAAGAAAACGCCCACATCAAGTCCTGCCGCCTTGGCAGAGGTGTAATATTCCTCAAATCTCCTGTCCTTATTGAGGTTAGAGCCGACGCGCAGGATCACAAAATCCACCCCCGCACGCTTCAGAGCCGCAAAATCCACGTCTCCCGAATCGCTCGTGTTGTTCTTGCCCTCAATGCCGCCGTAGAGGTCAACGCCCCACGCAAGAGCCTCGCCCTCTCCCTCGGCGCCCGAGAAAATGTCGGAATAGAAAACGTAGTCGTCCTTGTGCTTGCTTCCGCAGACCGAGCAGGTGTAGAGCGTGTAGCCCGTCCTGCCTATGTTCGGACGAACGTAGGATCTTGTAAATTTGTGTCCTATCGAGGGCACGTGGTCGCTCACAAAGGCAAATCCGCACCTCTCGCACTCGTGGTGCGTATATCCTGCCGTGTCGCAGGTGGGAGAGATAACGTCATCCGTGTATGTATGCCCGAGGGGGCGAGTGTAATTGTCGATATCCTCAATTCCGCAGACCGAGCAGACGTGGCTGTCGTAGCCGATGCTGTCGCAGGTGGGTGCGACCGTCGTGTCGGTAAAGCTGTGCCCTGTGGGAGCGATAAAATCCGCCTCAAAGGTGTAGCCGCACGAAACGCATTCATAGAGCGTGTAGCCCTTTTTCTCGCAGGTCGGCAGATGCTCCGTCCTTGCGCAAACGTGGTGCTGGCAATCCCTCGGTATGAGAGTGACGATCAGCACAACGAGCACCGCAACGAGTGCGACGAGCGCGACGGACAAAAGTACCGTGCTAAGATGCTTTTTCATAAACAAATATATCCTCCGTGTAGGTTATCAGTTGTCAATGCTGATCCTCTCGGTCCTCATTGTCGAGAGTGCCTCAGCAACGAGCTCGTCGAAGGGGAGCTTTCTCTCCTGTACGAGCACCTTTTCAAGTTCGGGCTTCGTCCTCGGATGCTTGGGTGTGAAAACGGTACAGCAGTCCTCGTAGGGCAGTATCGACGTTTCGAACGTGCCTATCTTGCGTGAGATCTGAATGATCTCCTCCTTGTCCATTCCAATGCACGGGCGGAAAACGGGAATGTCGGCAACGGCGTCCGTAACGCCTATCGCCTGCATCGTCTGGCTCGCCACCTGACCGACGCTCTCGCCCGTTATGAGTGCCTGACAGCTGTAACGGCGCGCGACCTCGTTCGATATCGCGACCATGTATCTGCGAAGAAGGAGGGTGAAATAATCCTCATCGCAATGCTTGACCAGCTCCTCCTGTATGTGCGTAAGGGAAACTATGTGAACGTATATCGTACCCGAATAGTCGGATACTATCCTCGCAAGATCGAGAACCTTCTGCAGAGCACGCTCGCTCGTGTACGGGAAGGACTCAAAATGCACCGCCTCGAGCTTCACGCCCCTCTTTGCCATCATGTAGCCTGCCACGGGGGAGTCTATTCCGCCCGAGAGTAGGAGCAAGCCTTTGCCGTTCGTGCCGACGGGCATTCCGCCCGCGCCCTTGTGCATTCCTGCGTATATGTACGCCGCACGCTCGCGTATCTCAACGCGAACGACCACCTCGGGCTCGCGAACGTCGACTCTTATCCTCGGGCAGGCTTCAAGAATGACCGCACCGATCTCTCGTGCAAGCTCCATCGAGTCGAGTGCAAAGGTCTTGTCGCTGCGCTTCGCCTCGACCTTGAATGTAGAGATACCGCGAAGCTCGGGAACAATGCACTCTCTCGCAACGGCGGAAATACCCTCAAGGCTTTTTTCGCATACGTGCGCACGCGCAATGGCAACGATTCCAAATACCTTCTGCGCCTCGGCGAGCATCGCATCCATATCGGCAAGCTCGTCAAGAGGCTCAATGTATACCGTCGATTGCGCACGGCTCACCTCGAAGCTTCCGCACCCCTTCGCCCTGCGACGAAGCTCGCGGCAGAGCGCGTCCTCAAAATACGCCCTGTTCGCTCCCTTGAGCACTATTTCTCCGTATTTGCAAAGTAAAACCTCGTTAATCATATCGTAAGATCCCTTTCAAAGATGTTTTTTCGTTTTTTGTTGTATGTAAATCGTTTTTGTCAAATTTTATTTTCTGCATCGGAGGCGGAGATCATGTCCTTTACTACCTCGGACGCAATGATCAAGCCTGCCACCGAGGGTACAAAGGCGCACGATGCAGGCGCGATCCTGCCGCTCATGCCCTTCACCTCACCGTCCGCACCGCTGACCGAGTCAACGTGGGGTGTGGTCGGCTCCTCGCGTGAATAAACCACCTTCAGACTCGGAATACCCGCCTTGCGGCAAAGTCCCCTCATCACGCGAGCCAAGGGGCAAACGCTCGTTTTGTATATATCCGAGACCTCAAGACGAGTCGGATCGAGCTTGTTGCCCGTCCCCATCGAGCTTATCACGGGAACGCCGAGAGAGGTCGCACGCTTGATTATCTCGAGCTTCGCCGATACCGTGTCGATCGCGTCGATCACATAGTCGTAGCGGGAGAGATCGAGCGCGTCCGCCGTCTCGGGAAGATAGAAGATCGGGTGCTTTTCTATCCTCACGCTCGGATTTATGGAGAGCGCGCGCTGCTCCGCCGCATCGACCTTGAGCATACCGACGGTGGAGTCGAGTGCGAGGATCTGGCGGTTGATGTTCGATACGGAAATGCGATCGCTGTCAACGATCGCGATCTCGCCGACGCCCGAGCGCACGAGAGCCTCGAGAGCATAGCCCCCAACGCCGCCAACGCCGAAAATGGCAACCCTCGCACGCGCGAGAATAGCCACGGCGTCCGAGCCGAAAAGCATCTCGTTTCTGATAAATCGTTCCATTTGAATTCCTCCTTAGATCCACACTGTCTTGTATGGGAGGCTTGACCTCCCGAAAGCAACCGGTTAGCACCGCACGCCACATTATATCACGCCGTCAAGCGATACCGAGATATATCATTAGCACCGAGATATCCGCCGGACTGACGCCGCTGATGCGCGAGGCCTGTCCGATCGTCATCGGGCGCGTCTTGCTGAGCTTTTGCCTTGCCTCGATGCGAAGCCCGCCCACCTTACTGTAATCTATATCCTGCGGTATTCTCTTTTCCTCAAGCCTTGCGTGCCTTTTTACCTCGGCGAGCTGACGCTTGATGTAGCCGTCGTATTTGATCGAAACCTCCGCGGTTGTTACTACTCCCCTCGGCAGTTCACGTCTTGCCGTATCTATCGGTGCGAGCAGGGAATAGGTAATTGTCGGGCGTCGGAGCAGCTCGGCAAGGCTGATCCCCGTTGAAACGGTCGTAAGTCCCATTCCCTCAAGGAACGGATTTGCCGCCGTGGGCGATATATATGTCGTCTCAAGGCGCGCGATCTCCGCGTCCGTGAGGCGTTTTTTCTCAAGAAATTCATTGTATCTCTCCTCGCCGATAAGCCCCACGCGGTGTCCGATCTCCGTCAGACGGCGGTCGGCGTTATCCTGACGCAGGAGAAGCCTGTATTCCGAGCGCGAGGTCATCATTCTGTACGGCTCGTGCGTGCCCTTTGTAACGAGGTCGTCAATGAGCGTTCCAATGTATCCGTCGCTCCGTTTTAATATCATCGGCTCTCTGCCGAGAAGGGAAAGGGACGCATTGATTCCTGCGACCAGTCCCTGTGCCGCCGCCTCCTCATAGCCCGACGTGCCATTGAACTGACCTGCGCCGTAAAGCCCGTGAATACTCTTGAATTCAAGCGTCGGGAGCATTTGCGTGGGATCTGCGCAGTCGTATTCTATCGCGTAGGCGTAGCGCATGATCTCCGCATTTTCAAATCCGTGAAGCGAGTGCACCATCTCGTGCTGAACATCCGCAGGCAGGGAGGTGGAAAAGCCCTGAAGATACATTTCCTCCGTATTCTCGCCCATAGGCTCAACGAAAAGCTGATGACGCTCCTTGTCCGCAAAGCGAACTATCTTGTCCTCGATCGACGGGCAGTAGCGCGGACCTGTACCGTGTATCTGTCCCGAATACATTGCGGAGCGTGATATGTTATCCTTTATTATCCTGTGAGTTTCCTCATTTGTGTATACAATATGGCAGGGGATCTGATCCATTCCGTCGAAAAAGTGCTCGTCCGTGAGTGCGGAATAGGGGGTTATCTCATGCTCACCCTCCTGAAGCTCGAGAGCGGAAAGGTCAATGCTCGAGCGCTTGATGCGCGCAGGCGTGCCCGTCTTGAAGCGCATGAGCCTCAAGCCCTCTCGCGAAAGCGCAGATGAGAGTCCGCCGCTCGCAGGGAGCATACCGTCGGGGCCTGACGAAAAGCTCCTGTCGCCCACGAAAACTCGCGAGTCAAGGTACGTGCCCGAGCAGATTATCGCGCGGTCGCACTCCCAACGCTCGCCGAGCGAGGTAATGAGTGCGGCGATCCTCTTTTCGCCGTCCGGATCATAACATTCTATATCGCATATCTCCGCCTGAACGATGCGCAGTCCCGAGGTGGTCTCAAGCGTATGCTTTGCGAGAGCCTGATATTTTTTTCTGTCCGCCTGAACACGCTTGGAATGGACCGCCGCGCCCTTCCCGAGATTGAGAGTACGGGATTGGAGGGTAGCGAGATCTGCGAGCCTGCCCATAGCGCCACCGAGCGCATCTATTTCAAAGACGAGATGCCCCTTGGCAGTGCCGCCGATGGAGGGGTTGCAGGGCATATTTCCGATCGAGTCGAGGCTCATTGTAAAGAGGACGGTGTCGAGTCCGAGACGCGCTGCTGCGAGAGCCGCCTCGATTCCTGCGTGTCCTGCGCCGATAACGGCGACTTGAGTGTGTAGAGAGGTCATAGATCCTCCTTGGGTTAGTAGTGTAATATAGAGTAATGACGTTAGCCGAAGGCGGCATATATGCTCACTTCGCGAACGAGGGGGGTGCTACCCGTTCGTTTTCGGGGGAAACAAGCCCTTCCCCTACCCATTTGTGGCGAAGCCACAACATCATTGCGAAGCAACATCATTAGCACGAAGTGCGTGC
>CAYPRM010000028.1:0-16804 GCA_964413365.1 uncultured Lachnospiraceae bacterium
TTGGGGTGGTAGAGGCCGCAAGTTCAAGTCTTGTCACTCAGACCAGAAAAAGCAGAATAGACCTTGTGTCTGTTCTGCTTTTTCTCATTTTAATGCAAAATTTTGAAGTTGCGTCCGAGCCACGCCCTGTGCCGAAGGCACAGAGGGGTGTCGGGGTTCCCCAAAGCGAGCCGTGCGAGCTTTGGGGGTTCTCGGTAGTGTGCCGCAAGTTCAAGTCTTGTCACTCAGACCAAATAAGCACTGCAATTATGATACGAAACGGTATCGTAAAAGCGGTGCTTATTTTTTATCTCAAAGCCTTGATTTATAAGGCTTTTTCTTGTTTTTAGGGATAGGGATAAGTTTAGGCATCTCTTTACTGCGCCTTCCCAGGCGTGTTTTTTAGGGGCATATACCGTGCTATTCCCTACTCATATTCATTCTTACACGAAACCCAAAAGTTAAGTGTAGACATTGCACCGCATATTAAAAGAGCTTCCGAAGTCAGTTTTTCGACCTCGGAAGCTTTTTTTGTTAAATATCCGCTACTATGTATTGGCTGATATCTATTTTCTTAAGTTGCGGTTTAGAAAGCAAAAGAGTCGCTTGGCCGTTTTTATATTTATGAATAACTATGTGATAGTGTCGGATATTACCATCGTCGTCAGTAGAATTATTGAAATTGTCTTTATAACTATCAAGTAGAGTTCTAGGCAAATTCAATATAAAGGTCGTTTTGCTACGACATACTAACACGCAGTATTGCTCCGCACAGTCTTCTATCAAATCAAGGTTGCTGTAGTTCTTTAGCGTGCGTGGAGATAGGAGCTCTGTCAATTGCAAAGACTATCATGGCGTATTCCAGCATTTCCTTAAACAAAACATCCGTTTTAATTTGTTGTTCTTCCACCCAGTCAACAAAGCTTCTGTAAACTCCGTTTTTAGGCACCAATGTAAATGTTTTGATAGCAAGATACATACGGAAAAACATTTCAAGATCTTTAGAATCGGTAGAAATGTTATCCTCTAATTTTCTCCAGTATTGGCTATAAAACTTATCTTGCGTGTCACTATCCAAATTCATTAGGAGGAAATTTCTTATCAAGTCGGCAGCTGTTAATTTCACGCCTGTCGCATTAATACTTTCAAAGATTTTTTGAGCGTTATCTTCCTCGGAAATCGGAACGCACACAACATATAGTTTATCAAGTGCTAGCAAAACGTCATTTGCTGTGTAGCCTTTTGAAATAAGCCCCTCTAAGAAATTCTTGATATATAGTCAAAATCTGCTTCTAACTTCATAAACTCCTTCGACAGACAATTATATACCGGGAACATAATCGTATAGATGAAAGCCGCTACTCTACCGGAAACATTATCCGCCATAAAGTAGTGATGAAGCTTGCTGGGGTAAACATAATGGTTCCTAACGTACATTCCATAACCAAAATGATAGTCACCAATTTCACCTTGGCGCTGTACGATGCCAACTTCTTCGTCGGTAAAATTATGTACGCAATCGAGCGCGATATCAAATGCCCACTTGTCATCATCCTTCAAAAAGTAATTCTTTACAATGTGAGCGTACAGTTCCTTGGCGGCATCGTGTTCTTCTCCGTCAATCACTCGGATAACTTCACAATCGCAATCATACTCATAGTACGATCTATACGCCATAAGCTTATTGAATTCTTTCATATACGCCCCTCCCTTTTATTTTACTCCGTTTCTTTCAAGAACATCGTAAAAGAAACGTTTCTTTTCTACATCGGTTAATTTGCTATATCCAAGGGCAAGGAGCTTGGTTTGAATCTCAACATAACTCTTTTTGCCAAGATTGCGGACTTTGGGTAAGCGCTCGTCCTCAATTGCATCTACCACCTCACCGACCTGCATAAGCCCGGTTCGTTTTAAGGCGTTACTGGAGCGCACCGAAAAATCAATGTCATCCACGCTGGAATCAAGGGTTTTACGGCTAAACGGAATGCTAACCTTTACGCTCTTACCAAAGACCGAGTACAAGGTGGCGATAAGTCCGTTCTGTTCTGCTGATGCAACCAGTTCATTTACTACAGTTTCTTTAATCATTACATGCTCCTTTATGTAGGCAGCACACTTCCTTTCTTGATTTCCCAAACCATTTGAGTCGAAAAACTTAATAGCCCCTCATATTTATTGCGTACTCTCCAGGCGAAGTTATTCATATCTGCCATGCTGTCAGCTACACAGATGGCGTAAAGAATGTTATCGCCGGACATTTTGCAAAGTGTTACAACACAGGCTTCTTGCTCAAGTGCGTCAGAAATCAAATCATAGGAATCTGCCCTGGTTTTAATAACGGCAACAAAGGTCATCATCTTAGGTGCTTCCATTGGATTTACGTCCGCATGATACCCCTTAATAATCCCTTGCTCCTCAAGAGCCGCTACGCGCTTTTTGACCGCAACTCTTGAAATACCGACCTGTTCTCCAATTTCGGAGTATGTCAGCCTTGCGTCTGCAATGAGAAGATTGATTATTTGGTTGTCAATTTCATCAAGACCGTTGATGTGCATATGTTACCTCTTTCCGGAGCGGCGCATGCTTTCCGCTCTCGATGTATTTATTATACCACATTTTTGAATAAATTTCAATAGGTTAACTTTCGTATCGTAACTGTAATGTTTCATTGTGCAACCACTATCAATCTATTCAATTACTCTCTGCTTTGACCGCAAGCTGCCCCCAGAAGGCGCTTGGCGTTGCCGTGAAGAATTTCGAGGGCATACTCCTTATCCGTATTCTCCAAGATGTATTTTACCCCTGCATCGACTTTAGGCGCACGGTAATCGATTCTATGCCCATCCGAACCTATAAAGTGAACGTACCTATTTCTCAAAAGTTCACGAGCATACTGCTTGAGACAATCGTCTGTTTCGTCTGAAAAGCTATAAGCGTTGACCTGGATGAGCGCCCCACACTGTACGAGGGTACCTACCATAGGTCCCGTAATATTAAAGTTGCGCTCCATATGTGCGATGATGGGATGATAACCGTGTTCCTGGAGTGTCTTGATAATTTTCAATGCCTCACTCGGTTTTGTATCACGGTAAAGCTCGGTAAGCACATACTTGCTATCACCCAGCGTGGCAAAGATCCCCTCGGCAAGTCCGTAAAGGATGTCATCCATATATTCAGCTGCACACAGAACCTCGCATCCCTTATGCAAACGAATATTCAATCCTGCATCAATAACCGCATCTCTCAAATCCTCAAAGGATTCTTCGTATTGCTCACCATCTTCGGGGGTGTAGCCGTTGTGTGTAGTACAGAACACATCCGTCACTCCTTGTTGGGCAGCAAGCGTTAGCATTTTAAGCGATTCATTCTCACTACGAGAGCCATCGTCAAGATCCGGTACTACGTGCATATGAAGGTCAACAATTGGATACTCACACTTTTCGGGCAAAGGTTCCGGTGTATACCAAGCGGCAGCCGTCCTCTCGCACATTGCCTCAATATAATCCTTTTTTATAAGAGTATCCTTCCACTCTGTCGGAATACCATCATAACCATACAAAGCACCTGCAAGTCCACCTGCGATGGCGGCAACGGTATCGGTGTCCTCACCAAGATTAACCGCTTTTAGAACACAGTCACGATAGTTATCCGTTGTGAGAACGCACCACACAGCTGCTTCAAGCGTATCCACTACGTAACCGCTACTCTTAATCTCATCAATAGTCAGCTTGTCGAAATTATCATCGAAGAGCCTATCATAATGATGATACTCGGGACTTTCAAAGTATCTGCACTTCGCCTCGTCCAACGCAAACATGATAACGTCTTTTCTCGGTAAACCTAAAAGATTAAATAAAATAAGGGTATAGATTTTGCACGCCAGTTTGGAGCGCTCGTGGGCATGTGTTAATGCCGATGCCCTCTCAATTATCTCCTCAAAGTCGGGACGGAGCTTTCTGTCATACCAGGTCATCAACGCAAACGGATGAATACGCATCAAAGATCCATTGCCATTGGAGTATTCTCCATTCTGACCGAATTCGGTAATATCCATACCGGGCGGCAACAGAAAACCGTATTCCTGCGAATAGCAAGTGCCCACAAAATTAAGTATCGATCTCAAACAAGTGCGTCCAACATCAAAGCTCTCTCCGGTGGGAGTGTATTTACCCGCTTCGAGCCACTTCGCAAAGTTTACCATGATATCAATATAGTCAAGCTCACCGCTTGCCAGGCTATCCAATGCCGCCAGAGACATACTGGTATCATCTGACCACGCTCCCGCCGGAACAGGATATGTACCGTAGCCCACCATATCTGTTATAGGCTTATCGACGAGCTCGTTACGTTCGCAAAACTCAACGGGTACACCGAGTGCATCGCCGATTGCGTGACCTATAACCACCGCTTTGATTTTATTCTTCATTTCTTCCATATAATCACCACCATCTCTTAGGGCAAATCCACGCTATAAACAAAACCGCTGCAACGAACAATACCTGCAAGATTTGATAAAGCGCGACCAGTAAAAATGCGCCTCCTATGATAACACCACTCCAAAGCAGAATTTTCTTCAGCACATTCCAAAATTTTGATTTTTCTACCGACTTGGTTTTATTTTCGTTGATGTTTACAGCATTCATTCTCCTATCCTCTTTCTCAATTATTACGATACATTATAGCACACTTAATTTTTCGCATGAATTTTTCGTTGTCACCACAATAATACCACTTTCGATGTCCAATAAACCGTACTGGTTATTATAACACATTTCGATTAGGCTGAAAAAATGATGTTTTTTTGCAAGCCATTCGCAAAATTCAATCGTTTTTCGTCCTGTGTTATAATATAGGGTTAGTTGTTTTCACCGTCTTCTTCGAGATACTTTTCAAGATCCATTGTGTCGGCACAGCAAGTTCTTACCGTAGTAATAGCTTCGCTCATAGCGTAATAGCTTCTGCCGACCCCCTCTTTAGTCTGGCGGTAGTTTGCAGCTCGTTCTCTTCGGATACCGATGTTTTCTGCCGTTTCCACAGCGTCGATGTTTGCTGCAAGAAAGATGAACTCCCAGCCGTATTTTTCGGTCTGGCGCTGAATCTTGCGCTTGATGTCTGCACTGCAATAATGATGGCTTGCATTCTCCATTCCATCGGTGGTAATCACGAAGATGGTATGCTCCGGCACATCCTCGGGGCGAGCGTACTTGTGAACGTTACCTATGTGATGGATGGCGCCGCCGATTGCATCCAAGAGAGCCGTGCATCCGCGCACCTGATAGTCCTTGCGAGTCATCAACTTCACTTCATTAATATCTACGCGGTCGTGAAGAACCTCGCTGTAGTTGTCGAAAAGCACCGTGGAAACATAGACCTTACCTTCCTGTTCTCTCTGCTTCTCGATAGTAGAATTAAAGCCACCGATTGTGTCAGCCTCAAAGCCGGACATGGAGCCGCTTCTGTCAAGGATAAATACGAGTTCTGTAATGTTGTTTTTCATAAGAAAATACCTCCCTTTGTTTTTGTGCCTTCATTATAGCACTTTCAAAGGAAGGTATGGTCGCTTGAAAAGAGACTTTGAAAATCACATAGAACCTAGTAGGTTTTGGTCAAACTCAAACAGAGCTTCGTTAATCTCGAAAACATCATAGTTTTCGGTTTGGATGAAGTATCGGATGATTTTATCAAACACCGTGCTTCTCGACAACGTGAAACCTACTGTTGCCAACAGTGCCTGTGTTTCGTCTAAATCAAGATGTAGCGAAATCGCAAATGCTATCGCAGTCTGTTTTGACGGACGATAATCCTTATTGCTCTTTATTTTGGAGAAAATACGCTTATCGACATTCGCTTTTTTGTAACACTCAACATCTGTCATTCCGCTACGGTCAATTAACTCAAACAGCATCTCTTGGAAACTTTGGTCTCTTTGCTTAAGATATTCATGGAGAGTTTTTCCTGCGACAGAGCTGGTTTCCTTTTTACGAGGTGCAATACAGGCATCTGCGCACATCGGAGCTTGTGGTGGCTGAATGCATTTAGCTGATTCGATTTCATCCGTGTCGAATTCATAAAGGTCGTAAAAGTCCTCATCATGCGCGTCAACATACTCATCGTCGATAAATGCCTGGATATCATTGAAGAGTTTTTGACTAAATGAGTAGGAATCTTTATCAAATACACACAGATAAACTGTCAGCTCATGATCGAATAAGAACTCTGTAATAGTTTGAATTGCGAACTTCAAGACCTGGTCTTTGGGATAGCAATAAACACCAGAGCTAATCAGCGGAAAGGCAACCGAACGACACTTGTGCTGAACCGCCAGTTTCAAAGACTCGAGATAGCAAGAACGCAGAATGATGCTTTCTCCTACCAAACCACCGCGCCAAACGGGACCAGAAGTATGTATAACATACTTGCACGGTAACTTATATGCCCCGGATATCTTTGCTTGACCCAAACCGAGAGGGGCTAGCTCTCTGCACTCAGCATCGAGGCCCTCTCCTGCTACGGTATGTACGGCGAGATCTACGCCACTATATCCAACCATTTCCTCGTTGGTGGTGTTGACAATGGCGTCGACACGCATTTTTGTTATATCTTGTCTAATAATTTGTAGTGGCATCTTTTCTCACCTCTTTTAGTTAGTCTTCAAAATAGTCCTCTATTACCATCCCATCTTCGCTGTAAATAAATTTGTACATGAGGTTTTTCTTTTCTTGAGGCAATGATAATGTAATGAACACGGTATCTCCTTCTTTTAGCTTTTTATCGGCAAAGCTTTCAACATCCCATATCATTGCTGCGGTACGGGTAGAACTCGGCATAATCGATTCTTCGTCAAAGTAGTAACCCGACAAATGGTACTTACGCGCAATTTGACGACCATTCGATTCAATATAGAACTCCTTCAATTTGACCTTTATAAGCTCATCACTTATATTCTTCAAATTAGCGTATAAAATAAATCCAGAAGACAACCTTTCAAAACTGCTATACTCGGGCTCCATCAATGTAATCTTTATGCGGTCAATGCCTTTTATACGTTCTCGCTTTGCGGTGCATTTCGGACAATAATGATGGCTGACTACGCTTATTTCATCTGGATAATCACACCCGCATTTTTCACACTCGAAGACCAAATCTCCTCTTAAAAGCAGGTCATGAGCCATTAGCGCTGATTCGATTGTTGCAATTCCTTTTACACCAAACTGCTTCATATCCATCAGTTGCTTGCGTGTAAGGGCTATAAGTTCTTTAACAGTATTTACATTCTGTTTACGCAACAAAGTAATTAAACGTCCGGGGATGTCCAACTCGGAGATGTCTTCCAAGTTGCATTTTTTTAAGTTGCGATTATATTCTCTTTGAGAGCAATAGTCTACCCATTCTCGTTCTTTTTCACGTAAGTATGCATCTAGACTTTCATAGTAACCTGGGTCGTAATCATCCAGATACAAATGCTTCTCACTCATTGCTAATACAAGACGGTTGAACACAACATAATCTAAACCCACATCTGCAAACAAGTTTGCTGCACACGAGGCACACAACTGGTCTATATAAACCATACCGCTGTCTCGCAAATGTTTCCAAACTATATGGGGTATTTTTATCACAGAACGGATTTCTTTCGCGGGGTCTGGGAACCCTGTGTATCCGGTGTACGGTGTATTAAAAAATCTTTCGTAAATTGGAAGGGCGATACTCAAATCTTCAGCCTCATAGAGAACAAGATAAATATCGTAGTCTTCCCTTGACAGTTCAACCGACAATCTTTGAATAGCGACTTTAATCGCCTCGTCCATTTCATACCCATGCCCACCGCTTGAAATCACCGGAAAAGCAATAGATTTGTGTCCGTGGCTTTTAGCTAAAGCTAATGCATTTTTATAACACGACGCCAAGAGATGATTGGCATCAGTCATATTTACATATGGCCCCGCCGCATGAATTACCTCCTTGCAGGGTAATTTGTAAGCTTTGGTGCAAACGCATTTTCCTGTTTTACAAGGTCCTAGCACCCGGTGCGCAATGCAATCACTTTCCAATTCCGCCCCCGCAACCTCAATCATTTTTTGCGCCACCATCCCAGTCATGTCTAATTCTTCATTTGTACAATTAACAATGACATCGGTTTTTATTTCTGTTATGTCTCCAATGACTAACATCAATGGCATATCTTCACCTCATTATTTGTTCGATTTTGTCCACCAAGCAGGTTTATACGATATGGCTCGTCCAGTGCCATATGCACCATAAGCACTAAATATTCTTATTGCTTCATTGACTATCGGCTCTAGTGCTGTTTTTTCTCCGATGATCCACAAGCAGCCGTTGCTACCTCTTAAGTCGACGGTTTGGAATCCTTTGCTTTCAAAGAATTCTTTTAAAGTGGTTGGCTTCGGAGTACTCTTTGCCACTGCAGACTTTTTTGCTGTGGAAGTTGTCTTCTTCGTAGGCTTTGAACTTGAAGTCCCCTCACTTAAAGTGTATTTTTCAATATTTCTCTCAAATTGCTCGTTGTTTTTTGTGATGCTTTGCGTGAGAACCGCGATATTTTTTACCGCAAAGGGGATGGATTCTATCGAAGTTTTGGTCTTCAAGAAAAACGAGCCATCTTTGCCTTTTCCAACATACGCTCTAAGATGTTCACCATCACGCCCAAAACCAATAATTGTACTTCTGTTGAAGAAAACAATATCATCGCATAATGAGCATTGATGGGAAAACAATTCAATAAAACATGCGGTTAGCGCTTCATCATCGAAGAATTCATTGATTTCATCAATCTCTTCATCGGTAAGCTCTGTTGGCTCACTAGGCGACAGGCTAGATTCTTGATATGTAATAGGCGGTGTTTCCCTTGGCGTTTTAGCCGTAATGGCAAGAATCTTATAGGTTAAATTAATGTTTGAAAAATTAAATGCATCTCCGACGCGCTTACCAATAATACTCCGCTGGATAGGGTATTTTTTTAAATCAACAACAATGGTCGTTTCTTTTTTTGTCTCTTGAATAATCGCAGAGATTGTTACATTATCCTCAACTTCATCACGAGAATATGGGGACACATATGTACTTTTTACTGGCTTGTGGACCGTTGTAACGACAGGTGTGGTGGTTTTAGTAGGTGTTGTTTTGGGTTTAGCCGGTGCAACAACATCCGACACATCATATAAGCTCCTGTCCATCTCTTTGATAAACCTAGACGGCGTTCCATAGGTACATATCAGCAATCTGCCTCGTGCGCGAGTAATTGCTACATATGCAAGGTTCCTATACTTCACCAGTTCTTCCTCAACGAGCTCAGGGTCAGTCCCCTTTATATTGGGGATTACCCCCTCGTTAAAGTCTAGCATTATAACGTGGTCAAATTCTAGACCTTTGGCAGAATAGATTGTTGACAGTTTCACACCGGGAGAAATCGCAGAAAACTGCTCACCGGATGCAATTTTTTGGAATTTTATATTCTTGTCGGTTAACCATTCCCCATAAGTCGTGCCTTTCTTATTTGTTAAGTACAGAACGCCTATAGTGGCTGTGGGGTCAGCTTTCAGCCAGGATTGAATCTTACTTATAAAATATTTGTTTTGGTCTGCCTCGCTCGTACAAGTCTTGATAAGTGGCTTCCAACCATTGTCTGGACCCTGTGCAGGACCGTGGTCGGGGTCGGCATTGGGGTTGTGCATTCGCAGCGATTCAGCCAAAGCATCATTCTGTGGTGAGCACCTGAATCCGGCTTTAAGTGTTTTTGTTACAGATTTCAAGCCGAGCTGCGACAATGTCCAACTCTGCTTATAGATACGCTGATTCATATCCATTGAAATCGTTACATCAACTTTACTCAATGCCGCCACTATCATCATTTTGGTGAGTGATTGGTCTTGAGCCTCGTCGATTAAAACATGGTCATACTTAAAGCGATCGGCTATTTTATCAAGATGGTGAGAAAGATATAGATGCTGTTCTTCAAATTCACAGCGGAATTTGCTCTTCAGAAAAGCTATATATTCACGGTAAATTTGAAAAGCGACTACTCTATCCGTTCCACGAATTTGCACCTTGCCACCACGTCCTGTTCGCTTAAAATTCGTATCGATGTATTTGCTTTCGTCATCTTCGGAGATGTTCATTGCCATCATCCATTTACACTCTTCAATCCAAAAATCAACGTCCACGGAATGAAAACGATGCGCGCCATACTTCGCTTTATGGTTAGCTAACGCCTGTGTCATCATCCATTTTCTGAACTTATCATCGACAGGGTTTCTCGCAAATCGTCCTGGAGTATACTTGAAAACTTCCGACAGATATGAGTCAAGTGTGGTGATGGTGTATGCGTTTGCGTGGGAAGAATCCACCAGAAATTTTTCCTGAATATACTCACGAAGATAAGTAGCCAATGTGTTATTATAGGTGAATATGATGACTTGGTTGCTTCTTCCCGGCACATAAAAGCGAGGGTCGGAAAGAAAAGCTTTGGCTCTCGCCATAAGAACGGTACTTTTACCAGACCCCGCTATACCTTGTATAACGAGGTCTTTTGCTACCGAACTCTTATATTCAGCACACTTTTGTTGCTCTGGTGTCAATTGAATGGTGCTCTGTTCCATAACTTTTCCTTCCTGCTCACAATTAAATGTCATCCAAATTGAAGGGATCAAATTGGGGTTCTTCTTCAGTTCGTTCCATCGGTTTAATAGGCGCATCATCTATTTTGTCGTATATGTTTCCACCTTCGACTTTTTGCGCCCATTTTTCAGATACCAATTGCCAAAAATCCGAGGATATTATTGTTAGTCTTTTATCTTTAATCATAATAATCCCCCTGGTCTACAGCATAAATACAGTTGCGACAATACGCTTCGTGAGGGCAAAACATACAAGCTTTTTTCACATCGGTCGGCTCATATAAATTAATGCCCTGCCGTGCAAGTTGCGAACCTAATTCACTATACTTTAGCCTCGCACTCTCTCGCAAATCTTCGTCTGGATAGACAACATTAAAGCGTTCCGACGTAAACTCATACTCGGCATATTCATCCGGTAGTGCCACCGCAGGAGAGAGCAATCCTAGATAATCAATAATCTGCTGCTTTTCTACGTTCCTCAAATTGGGAAACAATGCGAAGACTTCATCTGCTATTTTCGCTTTGCTCAATCGTTCCTCTCGCATAATATTTGTTAAAGCGGTTATCAAGCCGCCAATCGCACGACTATGCTGAAACGTATTTGAAAACTTGGGGTGTGCGTCTAATACAAATCCGTACAAATATCGCATGGGACATACGGCGTATTCCATTTTCATATCCTTCATGTCTTGTTCTGGATTGTAATATGTCGGCTCGCTATTTTCTATTGTCTCCGAGGCTATGGGCTCCTGGCTCACTGCCTCTCGGCTTAATTTTTCAAGCAGTAGCGATTTAATTTGAACCCCCTCACTAGCTAGCAAACTAATGTAAGGGGAAGGAGGATTCCTTTTTTGATTAATTTGCTCAATCCAAGAAAACTCCAAATCCGAATTGTTACAAGCACTAAAGAAGTAATATCTGTTATAAACGGCTGCTAATTCATGATTTTCAACTATCAGTCCGAGCAACGGATTTTGAGTGCGTTGCAAACACAACTCCACAGTTCGCTTATTTAGGGGCCAAGTATACGATTTAACGGTGCCTGGCATATTTGCCATATCACACATACAGATATGTATTTTACTTCCGTGTTTAATCGGTGCCGCATCTATCTGTGACAGCGGGTATACCATGCCAATTTGCTCAGATGGAGTCTCTTCATCATCTTGTCTGTTTAAATAAATCCGCATAGCAGTTACAATATCGTCAACATAGCAATCAATCTTTTTTCTTTTCAACGAAGAAACCGCACCCATCAAATCGGTAACGACAACAATTTCCTCATCGGTTTTACCCGACAAATCTATTTCCATTGATAACATCTTTTCCAGTTTAGACATATGAGACGCAATGCTTGTATCCTTTGTCTCATAAAACAGCTCTTTTGCCATCGATATTTGCTTGGCTATAATATCGAGAATATCGAACAGTCTACTGGGCTCAATAGAAAACATCCCAAATTTCAGAAGCGGATTTCCTGCTGTTTCTGCCACACGCACGTTTTCTATTTCAGCAACATTATCATAAAAAGGTTGTAACGCATTTTCGTACACCAAGCGCAAATGGTCAATTCGGCTCTCCCAATCCAAATAGGAATGACAATCCTCAAAATACGGAAGGATTAAGTCCAAATCGCGCAAGTATTCAATGCTCGATACGCCACCAGTTGATATCCAACCAGACGCAAAGCACTCTTTAAGCAATTCGGGCGAGAGAATAATTGTTGCGGCTTCTTCATCCCACATAGAATGCAGTGAAACCAAAAACTGTCCTACGGGGTACGAAAGCAATCGGCGTTCTCCAAATCTTTCAAGATAAATTTCTTTAAGAATCTGATTTGCCTGTGTGGCATTGGATGAGTATATTTCTCCGTTTTCCTTGACTTGCTTCATGGCTTGAGCAAATTCAATAACATTTCTATAACTCATCACCTGGATGTTAGCGCTCACTTTGGAAGACATACGCCCTTCCAAAAGTTCTCCTCCAATGTTGTATATAGGAGAACCACTCATTACCCACGAGTCCTTTCCAGGATAGCCACGATACTCGACATATGCTTTGTCCCAAGGCTCCATTGCCACAGGATAATTATTGTGGTACGGAAACAGGAAAATCAATGTATAGCCCGCCTTTTCCAACGCGGCAAAAATACGCTCCTGTAAACTGGAAATATAGTAGAATCCGTGTATAACTATTTTATTACCAGCAAAGTTCCCAAACAGTTTGTCAAGTAGCCGTTTAATTCTTCCTTTTTCCGAGAGTCGCTCAATAGCATAGTGCATTTCATATATAGAGCGATTTTCCTCATAAAGATACTCCCATGCATCACACATAGTAAGAACATCACGATTGGTATCGGCAGCGTTGCGCACATCCTCGCAAGAAACGCATGCCTCTTCCATACCATTGATAGCTTTCACTAGCAAACCGCAATTTCGTTTGAATCCGCGATAATACTTTTGGGTAGCTTCATCAGCACTATTGCTAATACGCTCTCGGAAAAACTCAGCGAGAGTCACAGTTTGAGCAAAAATTTCAGTAGTGGTATTCCACTCCGGGCAAATCTCGTCAAACACCTCACCGAAATCTCTGGCATGCGAGTAAAACAAGCGTTTACCAGAATGAGTCTTAGGATACCAATTTATACCTTTTCTCAAGTCAGTGGTAACGGTAATTTGCGGAAGAGCCTTAATCTCCGAATAAAAGGGACTTTCACTGATGCGTTCCAAATCGGTATAGGTATATATCATTCTACTCATTCGGAACACCTACTTTCTCAAATAATCCGTTCCAACAATTCTCGTCCTGGCTCTTACTCATAATACACAAGAAAGAATGGATTGTACGAGTCATGGCAACATATAGAATTCGTGTTTCTTCTGCTGTAGCGTTAAAATCTTCTTCGCGTCTCACTGCAGAATAAAAATCATTGTGAAGGTCTTTATCGGAATCGCGTTTTCCAACATTCCAAGCAATTTTGGTTTGAGTTCCATCTATCAGTATTTCCGTCTGGTCTCTATAGAAAAAGGGAGTGTTCATAAATGGTAATACAACGGTATCGAACTCCAAACCTTTTGCTTTGTGAACTGTCATGCAATAAACACAATCGTATTGATAGTCCGCTTCAACGTCTGCTTCGCTTTCATCTCTATTGGTAGCTATCGCGTTTTTCAAGAAAGATGCAATCTTATTTATTGTTACACTTTCACTCTTAAAACTTTGATGTAAAAGCTCCAGTAGTTTATCAATATTGGCTTTGTACTTAATGGCTTCAGCCAACACACTTGAAGTAATGTCCTCTTCTTCCCATCCTGCTTCCGCCTTAATTTGCTTGCGCCTAGCTATATAATTTTGAAGGTAAGGCTCTCGTTCAAATACATCTTTAATCACAGCCAATGTCGGTCTAGTCTTCAATGCCTCAAAATACTCCAACCAATTTGTCCGTGATAAAAACTGATTAAGATAATCTTGCAGGTCGTCACGATTTCCGCAGAGCGCTACCATCGCCTGGTAATCGAGTGCTTCTGTTATGCCAGAGTAGGGTGATGCCAAGTAATTGAATACATAAATGGGCTCATTACAATATAGGAACGAGCAAATAAATGCATAGAAGTCTTTAACCGCGTCGGATTGATAAAATGTACCATCGCGTTTTGCGACTGCTGGAATTTGGTATTTATCTAGCAACCGAGCCACTTCGCTCACTTGACGATTCGTTCTTGTTAGCACAACGATTCGGTTTTTGGAGTCTGCTTCCCGTTGTTCATTCTTAAAACGAGAACGGAAATCCGACAATAACTTTTTGATTTCGGAAATAAATAATCCTTCATCAAACCCCCGCTTACTTGAACGTAGTATCGTTGCCGAGCCTTCAATTTTCTTGCACGGACGAACGACTGCAGCGCTTGTTAACAGCCTTTGGTTAGACCATTCAGCGAAATACTTGCTAAACACCGACATAACATTGGGCGCAGTACGATAATTATTCATTAGTTCAAATTGATACAAAGGCGTTTTGCGGTCATTGCGCAAATGAGCGATTAATCTAACAAACGCAGAATCAATTGCACCTCTAAATCTATAAATGCTTTGCTTTACGTCCCCCACTACAAACAATTTCAAGTGAAAGCCTTTTACCAACTCATGGAGCATGGCAATTTGGGAATTGTCAGAGTCCTGAAACTCATCAACAAATAAATACTTAAATCCGCACTCGCTAATAACGCCGTTAGTTATAGCCAGTGGCAAGAGTACATTAATATCGCGCTTAAGATCTTGAAGGGTAACCGCGTCACTACTTCTTTTAGCTTCGGCATACTCACTTGTTAAATTTTCAATCAGCAAACGCATTGTTTTTTGGAACTTGTAGGAATCCCCATTAGAGCCTTTGCCCCAATCCATTGCTAATACCGCATCCGTGCTCAATCCTAACTGAGCTACACGATTCCAAAAAGAATCGATTAGGTTAGTTGTTTTATAATACGAAAGCCCTAACTGAGAAGAAACACTTTCTCCGGATTTCACCATATCATCAAGCAGGTTGCGAATCAGTTCTTTACGTTCATAATTCAGTGTCTTTATGCGGACTTGCTGGGAAAAACCTCCTACGATACCACAATGCTTCATCAACCAGAAAGAGAAACTGTCAATTGTGCTAATCTGCATGTTCGCTTGTTCTTCCATCCATAGCAAATACTTTATATCTTTGGTGAGCCTATATCTTTTTAGCAAAACTTCCTGTAGGCGTATGCTCATTTGAGAAGTTGCCTCATTGGTAAAGGTAATCATCGCTATATCGGAAAGCTTAATGCCTGGAATAGTATGAAGCATAAACATTATGCGGTCAATCATAACCGTAGTTTTTCCAGTTCCGGCGCTAGCCTCAACAACTATGTGCGAATCCACGCAACAATGCTCCACCCTATATTGCGCAGCATTAAATAATGGCAATAGTTTTTCCAACTTAGCTACCGTTTTTTCACAATTATAGCCATCAACAACAATACCTGCTTCCATTGTTGTCGGTACCACAAAACCATTGCACAAATAGGCTTTGCAAAATTCAGGATACTGACGATTTAAGAACTCCACATCTTGATGGGAACCAAACCAAAACACCTTGATTCCGCTTGCAAGCCAAGTTTGAATTTTCGGTTTATATTCAGCAATCGGTTGATTGCACAATAATATTGAATATTTAGGCTGCATCAAATCGCCCCCTCATTCTCTACTAATACAAATACTGTTCTTAATGGTCGCACTCGTCAAAAGATACGGAAACAATGTCTCCGATGTCACAATTCAAGTGCTTGCAAATTTTCATCAAGCTTTCAGTGCTCACGTGTTCGTCATGATTCAAATGAGAAATAGTCGTTCTGCTAAGTCCAACGGTCTCGGAAAGAAACTTCTTCTTGAGTTTTTTGTCAATCATTAATTTCCAAAGGTTGTTGTAACTAATATGCATATCGCACACTCCTATAAATAGAATAATTTATTATATCATAATCCTCGACTTTTGTCAACATACATTCATGCAGTTTTTGATGAATTTTTTTGTGGCAGGGTTGCATAAAAACATCTTAAAAAGACTTTTTTGTTACGATTCGTATCATTCCAATTACACATTGAAAAATTAAAAAAGCTCCTGCCACACAGGACAAGAGCTTTTTCTATTTATTTCACTAATTTCTTATACCAAAATACTGCCGTTTCACTTGCATACGGCTCTCCAAGCATAGCATACAGTTCCGTATTCACGCCACCGATGATGAAGCCGTTTTTCTTATAAAACCTTGATGCCAAAACATTATTATCCTGGCATTCAAGCGAGATAGCATTTAAGTTATTGGCTTTTGCCCAGGTTTCTGCTTTGCCTAACAGCATTGTACCTATCCCTTGACCTCTGTAAGCCTCGGCTATGCTGATATCCTCAATGTGAGCATATTTGTTCCAGGTCTTTGCAATCAATATCTGCCCAACACAGTTCTCTCCGTCATAGGCAAAATATGCGACTCTATCCATTGAAGCGATATAGTCCTCCGCTTCCGCACCGTCATAATTTGGGTATTGCTTACGGGATACAGCATCGGACAGCACCTCGTCGTATTCCCACTTTCCGTTCTCAAACCAAATATCCAAACGACCAATGATGTCAAAGGGCTGATTCGCCTTGTTCAAGTCGTTTTTATTGG
>CAYPRM010000029.1:0-3969 GCA_964413365.1 uncultured Lachnospiraceae bacterium
TTTTTGTATGATATACTCTACTCGTGATCTTATCAAGCCTCTTGTTATTATCGAAAAATAATCAAGCAAACAAAAAGTGACTTCCTCGGAAGTCACTTTTATTTTTATTGGTTAATCGTCGCAGCAAGCGTCCTTCTTGGGAGGAGTCACGGGCTTGGGAGCGCAATCTGTTGCGTCGCCGAGGCCTGTCGTCTCCGAGAAAACGACGTTCTTCTTCGTCATCTCGACCGTATCCGTGGGAATGATGAGCTTTGCGGCAGTTCCGTTAGCCATCTCAATAAGAGCCTCATATCTCTTAAGCTCGATCACCTCGGGAGTGGGGCAAGCCGCCATAACGGCACGCAGACCGTCAGCCTCTGCCTGCTTCTGGAGCAAAAGTGCCTTCGCCTCACCCTCTGCACGGGCAATGCGAGCATCTCTCTCACCCTCTGCCTCAAGGACCATAGCCTCCTTATCACCCTGCGCACGGGTAATAACAGCCTGCTTGTGTCCCTCAGCCTCAAGCAAGGTCTCACGCCTTGCACGCTCTGCCTTCATCTGCTTCTCCATGGATTCGCGGATATCTGCGGAGGGGGTGATGTTTCTGATCTCAACACGGGTAACGCGGATACCCCACTCGTCCGTCGCGCGGTCGAGGCACTCGGTCATCTTTGCGTTGATGCTGTCACGCGAGGTGAGGGATTCATCAAGCGTAAGCTCGCCGACGATGTTACGGAGAGTCGTGGTCGTGAGGTTCGCAAGAGCCTCAACGGGGTTTGCCGCACCGTATGCGTAAAGCTGGGGATCAAATGTCTTGTGATAAACGACCGCGTCTATCGTGAGAGGAACGTTATCACTCGTAATTACGGACTGGGGCGGTGTATCGAGCACCTTTTCCTTGGTCGTAGCTCTTGCAACTACTCTGTCAACACCGAAGGGGAAGAGGAAATGAAGTCCCGGCTCCCAGATGGCGTGAAATTTACCGAGACGCTCAATAACAAAGGACTCGGTATGGGGTACTACCTTGATGCAGGATATTGCTATGATAGCAAGCAATACCAAAATAATAATAGCGATCATCATAATTTTCTCCTTTTCGTGTTTTATGTAAATAAATTTACATTTACTAAAATAATATTACCACAAATGTGTCCGCTTGTCAATCGCAAGGCGGCATTATTTACACTTTTGTGCCTTTTGGGAGGGCAATAACGCTCCGCGGTGCGCCCTTCCCTCTCCTGTGATAACATTATACCACATATACGCACGGGTTAAAAGGGTATTCGGTGCAAAATAAGTACTATTATTTCCGCATTTCCTGCAAAATAACCGCAAATCAAAAACGCCGTCCCCGAGGGGACGGCGTTTTTGATTTATTTGTTAAGCTATCAGTCAGCTCTTGCCGCTGTGGAGACAACTATGGAGTAAAGGTATACCTGAGCGTCCGCGGTGATAACGACCGTGGTGTTCTCGGCGAATGTCCATTCCTGTGTATCCAATGTAGCCGCTGTGCCGTTGATGCTGTATCCGTGGTAGTTCGGGTAGGTGGAAACGGTAACTGTCGTGCCTGCCACTACGTCAAGGGTGAGGGTGGAGGTGGCATTGATCTGAGTGTCGCTTCCTCTTGCCTTTACCTTGCCCGTCGTAGCGTCGATGGTGATATCGCCTATCGTGCCCGTGCTGCCCTCAAGAGCCTGATCGTAGGTGTAGCTCGTGCCCGTGGGGCTGGACTGACCGTTGAAGAAGTAGTAAACGTTGGTGTCAACTATCTCCTCTGTGGACTTGGGATCCCACTCGAACGAGTATGTTACCTTGCCGTTTGTCTTGCCGAAGATCGTTGCGATATCGGTATGGCTCTGTGCCTCTGCCTCGGTAAGGAAGCTCATTCCTGCGACTGCCTCGGTGATAGCGCCGTCACCCGTGTTGCCGTACTCAACGAACTTGACCGTAGCGTCGGTGGGCTTTGCGTTCATGGAAACGTATCTTTCGTTCTTGGACGAGCCGCTAAATCCCTTGGTGGAGATGTGTCCACCGAGGTCGCACTCGATGAGTGCTACTGCCGCATACTTATCCCAGCAACGTCCGATAGCGGTATTGCCGTTAGCTACAACATCAGCATCAGCCGTGAACGAGCACTTCCAGAAGATCGCACCGTACTCAACGTAGTCGGTATCTCCCTTGTTCGAGCCCTTGAATGCGGTGATATATCCGCCGTCGGTCTTGCCCGTGGTGATGGAGTGTATCACGCAGTCCTCAAAGAGGGTGGTGTTGTTCGTTCCGAAGATGAAGTCGGTCGTTCCCGAGATGTATACGCCCTTAAGGTACTGACGTCCCGTGAAGAACTCAACCGTATCCTGATATCCGATGAGCTTACCGCCGTCCATTACGAAGCGGTCAGCCTGAACGAGAAGTGCAAGTGCTCTGTGCTCGTTGTGCTTGCCCTCGCCGAACTCGGCATCGAATACTTCCTTGGAATCCCAATAGTTCCTTATCGTGATATCCTTAAGCGTGCACGCATACGCATCCTCGCGTACCGAAACGGTAGCGGTGGAGTCGGTAACGTGTACAAATCCGCTCGCGTCCGCTACACCGTAGAGCGAATCCCAGCAGATAGCACTGCTCGCGCCCTTTCCGACGATCGCAAGATTGGGAATGGTTATCTCTATCTTCTCATAATATACGTGATCGGAGACCTCGATGATCTTCTTTGCGTCCTTGGGAGCGGACTCAAGGAAATCGAGAGCCTGCTGTATCGTTATGAAAATGTTATAGCCGTCAACGATCGTACCGACAGCGCCCTCATAGGTCTTGTCAACTCTTACCTGATATACGTCATTTACGATGGATGCTTCTGCATCGACCACGTAAACATTGACCGCTTTCAAAACATCCTTATTCTCAAGGGTTGTGCCGAGATACTTTACCGTGAGCATCCTTATGCCTGCAGCGGTGGAGTCAAAGCCCGTTACCTCGTACTGACTGTCGCCGAGTATGAAGCTCTTTTCCTTCTCACCGCACCTTGCAACAAGTGTTACGGAAAGCCCCTTGGGATCAAAGGTATCGCCTATACCGTACACCTCGCGGAAGCTGTGGTTGAAGTAAACACCGTTTCCTGCGGAGCTGTTCTGAGCGAGCTTCTCTATCGCATCAAAGCCAAGCTCTATCGAGGAGGGCGCGTATACTGTAATATTGAATGTGATGGGATTGTAATCCTTATATTTGAGCACGACAGGATATACGCCTGCCTCGGTAAGTCTTACCGCGCTCTGATCTATCGTTACAAGGCTGAGGTCAAGTGCCTCGCTCTTGCCGTTTGCAAATACCTTGTTAAGACGAAGCTCGCTGAAATCAGGCTCCTCGCCAAGAAGGTAGTCAACATTTCCCTCGGAAACGAGCTCAAAGCCCGACTCCTCGGATTTTTCTGCTATGCAATCAAGGGAAAGCTCGTAGATATCAATAGTTCCCGAAACACGGCTGATCTGCCACTCGCCCTCGGTAACGTCAACAGTAAGTCTTACAAGGGGACTGCTGTTGTTTGCACCGTCAAATTCAAGTTCCTGCGTCGTTCCGTCAGGCGCCGTGATCTTTACCTTCTGGGTATTAGCACCGCTCGAGCCGTTCTGAATAACGAAGCTGAGCTTGCCCGTGCCGTTGACCTTTATCTTGATAGCGTGGGCACTTCCGCCGAGCTTTACGGAAACGGTGAAGGTTACCTTCTCGCCCGTTACAGGATCGGTAAAGTTCTTGGTCCTGTTTCTTATCTCCGTACCCGAAACGATGGTGAACGGGCCGTTTACGCTGTCAGCACTGAGCGTTTGTGCTGTAAGAGTGCTTACATTGAGGTAGTAATGCACCTTCTCATAGCCCTCGGGGATATATTCCTCGCCGCAAATGTCGCACTTGTAATCCTTATCCTCGTCTACGCACTCGCTGGCATCCTCGCCGCAAATGTCGCACTTGTGATCCTTGTCCTCATCTACGCACTCGCTG
>CAYPRM010000029.1:4069-16041 GCA_964413365.1 uncultured Lachnospiraceae bacterium
AGCGCTTCGCCGCAGGTGTCGCACTTGTGATCCTTGTCCTCGTCTGCGCACTCGCTGAGCGCTTCGCCGCAGGTGTCGCACTTGTGATCCTTGTCCTCGTCTGCGCACTCGCCGAGCACTTCGCCGCAGGTGTCGCACTTGTGATCCTTGTCCTCGTCTGCGTGATCGGTATGGGAAGGCTCTGCAGGACGTTCAAGTTCCGCACCGCAAACGTCGCAAAGGTAGTCGCCGTCCTCATCCACATGCTCGGTGTGAGGAGGCTCCTCCTGACCGAAATCTGCGCCGCAAACGTCGCAGAGGCCGTCGCCGTTCGCATCAACGTGCGTTGTGTGAGTGGGGCCGAACATACTGTCCCAAAGATTCTTGATATTATCCCCGAATTCACACGAGGTCAATGTGCAAGCAACAAGACAGCATACTAAAGTAAGTACTAACAGTTTTTTCATAATGCTTTTCCTCTCTATCATTACTCCCCGACTGCGCCGAGGGCTTTACAGTTTAATTATATTACTGTTATGTAAATTTTTCAAGGGCATTTTGCAAATTTCGGCATAAAGTCGATACTTTAAGCGTCCGTTTTGTGCATATTGCACAAGGATATTAAAAAATGCGTCAGCATTTGCCCAAGCTCCCCCTCCCCCGGTGGAAATACCGCTTACTTCTGTTAAAAATATAACGAAAACTGTTGACTTTTGTCCTCTGCGTGTGATATAATAAGATGTTACGATCGGTAATGTGGGCTTTTTGCTCCCACGCACCGCGCGTTACACAAAATTCATTGATATGGGGTGTATTTTTTGAAACGCAGAGCTATACTGACAACAGTCTCCATCTGCGCGCTGATCGTGCTCTGCGCGATCGGAGCGGCACTGCTTCCGCACCGTAGCAAAGTGCAGTACAGCGAAAATACCACCTGCTTTGATACCGTTTCCCGTATATATAGCTACGCAGGCGACTCCTCCGCTGAATTTGAAAAAAATTGCGACAGAGTCTGGGAGCTTCTCGGAAGATACCATAAGCTTCTCGATATCTATAATGAATACAGCGGAATGAACAATCTCTGCACGCTCAATAAGTGTGCCGGGGGCGATGCGATAGAGCTTGACAGAGAGCTTATCGACCTTCTGCTCTGCGCAAAGGAGATGTACACCGTAACAGGTGGCGAGATGAATATCATGATCGGCGCTGTAACCTCGCTCTGGCACGACGCAAGAGAGAGCGGCGCGGCTCTGCCCGATACGGCGTCCCTTGAGGCGGCGGCTATGCATACGAGCATCGACCTGCTCGAGATAGATGCGGATGCGTGCACAGCAAGGATTACAGATCCCTCAGCATCTATCGACGTCGGAGCTGTCGGCAAGGGCTATGCCACAGAAATGGCGGCAGAACTTCTTCAAGACCTCGGTGCTGACTCCTATGTGCTCGATATCGGCGGAAATATCCGTTGCGTCGGCACAAAGCCAAGCGGAGAGGGCTGGAGCGTCGGAATAACCGATCCTCACGATCCCGCAAGCAGTGCTGTGAGCGTCAGTATATCCGATATGTCCTGCGTTACGAGTGGGGATTATCAAAGATATTTCACCGTGAACGGTAAGCGTTACCACCATATAATTGATAAGGATACCTTAATGCCTGCCGAATATTTTTCGTCCGTTACCGTTATCTGCGAGAGCAGTGTCCTTGCCGATACGCTGTCGACCGCGCTCTTTTGTATGAGCCGTGAGGACGGGCTTGCGCTCATCTCCTCGCTCGATACAGAGGTCGATGCTGTCTGGATCACCGCGGACGGACAGCTCCATACCACGGACGGCGCGCCGATGCTTGATACACAATAACGCAAAACGAAAATAAGACGCAAGGTATAAAGATATAAAAATGAAAAAACAGGATCTTATTCTGATAGGAGCAATACTTGCGACCGCACTTGCGGTACTGCTCGCCGTTTCCCTGCTCTCCGCAGAGGGCACGGAGGTCGTCGTAAGACAGGACGGGCAAGAGATCGCGAGATATCCGCTGAATACCGACGCAACCTATACGCTCGGCGATGGCACGAATATCCTCGTCATCGAGAATGGCAAGGCGTATATCTCCTATGCGACCTGCCCCGACGGACTGTGCGTCAAGCGAGGTAGGATAAGCAGAACGGGACAGAGCGTCGTTTGCCTGCCAAACAGGCTCACGGTAACGGTCGTTGGCGGCGATGCCGATAAAAACGGTGTTGACATAATGAGCTGACGGTTGTATAATGTAGATAAATGCAGTATCTCGGAGGTGGCGGAAATGAAAACAAGAAGGATTGCAGCCCTTGGCGTCTTCTGTGCCCTCTCCCTCGTGCTCTCCTTTGTTGAGAGCCTGCTTCCGCCGATAACTGCCGCCCTCCCGGGAATAAAAATGGGGCTCTCCAATATAGTAACGGTCTTTCTTCTGTATAGACTCGGAGGTAGGGACGCGGCGCTCGTCAATATATTGCGCGTGATCCTCTCCTCCCTACTCTTTGGAAACGTTGAGACCGCAATATTCAGCCTCGCAGGCGCAGCACTAAGCACCGCGGTAATGATACTTATGATGAAGCTCACCGACTTTTCAAGAGTCAGCGTCAGCGTCGTCGGAGGCGTGATGCATAATATGGGGCAGATCGCCGTGGCGTGCGTACTCACCGACACCGCGGAGATAGCGTACTACCTCCCGATACTCGTGATATCGGGCTGTGTGGCAGGCGTCATCGTCGGACTTGCGGCATGGGCACTTGAATCCCGTGTGCCGAGCCTCGGCATATAAATAAAACAGGTAAAATCTATTTTTTATAAATTCACAAATAAAAAAGAGGTAAGAAAAATGTACAAGATTCTCAGAAAGAAAGTCCTCAACCCCACAGTAACACTTATGGACGTTGAGGCTCCCCTCATTGCCAAGAAGGCTGAGCCGGGACAGTTTATCATCCTTCGCGTTGACGAGGCAGGCGAGCGTATCCCCCTCACCATCGCAGATTTTGACCGCGAGGCAGGCACGATCACGATCATCTTCCAGATCGTCGGCGCTACCACCGAGAAGTTAGGTCAGCTCGAGGAGGGCGAATACATCCACGATTTCGTAGGTCCTCTCGGTGTTCCCTCCCATACAGAGGGACTTAAGAAGGTCGCAGTCGTGGGCGGCGGCGTTGGCTGTGCCATCGCTTATCCCATCGCAAAGAAGCTCCACGGTCTCGGTGCAGAGGTGCACACGATCGTCGGCTTCAGAAACAAGGATCTCGTTATCCTTGAGGACGAGTTCGCAGCAGTTTCCGACGTTATGAAGATGATGACGGACGACGGCTCGCACGGCGAGAAGGGACTCGTTACAAACGCCCTTGCAGATCTCATCGCAGAGGGTAACGTGTACGACGAGGTCATCGCTATCGGTCCTCTGGTAATGATGAAGTTCGTATGCAAGCTCACTAAGGAGCACGGAATCCCCACGGTCGTTTCCATGAACCCCATCATGATCGACGGAACGGGTATGTGCGGCGGCTGCCGTCTCACCGTTGGCGGAGAAACCAAGTTCGCCTGCGTGGACGGCCCCGACTTTGACGGTCATCTCGTTGATTTCGACGAGGCTATGGAGCGCTCAACGATGTATAAGGATTTTGAAAGACGTAAGCACGAGGAGACCTGCAATCTCTTCAAGAAGGAGGTAAGATAAATGCCTAATATGAGTCTTAAAAAGAATGAAATGCCCGTTCAGGACCCAGGCGTCCGTAACGGCAACTTCCTCGAGGTAGCGCTCGGCTATACCGAGGAGCAGGCAGTAAATGAGGCAGAGCGTTGCCTTAACTGCAAGAATAAGCCCTGCGTCGGCGGATGCCCCGTATCCATAGATATCCCCGCATTCATCGCAAGGATCAAGGAGCACGACTTTGAGGGCGCTTATCAGGTCATCTCCAAGAGTTCCGCACTTCCCGCAGTTTGCGGACGTGTCTGCCCTCAGGAGACACAGTGCGAGTCCAAGTGCGTTCGCGGTATCAAGGGTGAGCCCGTAGCTATCGGACGCCTTGAGAGATTCGTTGCAGACTGGCATAACGCCCACGCAACGGAAAGACCCGTTCCCCCCACGTCCAACGGTCATAAGTGCGCAATAATCGGTGCAGGACCTTCAGGTCTTACCTGCGCCGGCGACCTTGCAAGACTCGGATATGAGGTTACCATCTTCGAGGCTCTCCACCTTGCAGGAGGAGTTCTTGTTTACGGTATCCCCGAGTTCCGTCTTCCCAAGAAGATCGTTCAGAATGAGATCGAGAACCTCAAGGCACTCGGCGTAAAGGTAGAGACCAACGTCGTCGTAGGCCGTACCATCGAGGTCGACGAGCTTTTCGAGGCAGGATTTGAGGCAATATTCATCGGCTCGGGCGCAGGTCTGCCTAAGTTCATGAATATCCCCGGTGAGAACCTCAAGGGCGTTTACTCCGCTAATGAGTTCCTTACCAGAGTAAACCTTATGAAGGCTTACCTTCCCGATAGCGATACACCTATAAAGAACAGTAAGAACGTCGCCATCGTCGGTGGCGGTAACGTCGCTATGGACGCCGCTCGTTGCGCAAAGCGTCTTGGTGCGGAGAATGTTTATATCGTTTACCGCAGAGGCAAGGAGGAAATGCCCGCACGTAATGAGGAGATCGAGCACGCTGAGGAGGAGGGTATCATCTTCAAGACTCTCACCTCCCCCGTTGAGGTGCTTGGTGATGAGCATAAGCTCGTAACAGGCATGAAGTGCGTCGAGATGGAGCTTGGCGAGCCCGATGAGAGCGGCAGACGTCGCCCCGTCGTTAAGCCCGATTCCGAGTTTGTCCTTGACGTCGATTGCGTTATCATGTCCATCGGTACGTCTCCCAACCCCCTTATCAGAAATACCACAAAGGGACTTGAGACTAATAAGCACGGCTGCTTCATCGCAGATGAAAACGGACTCACCTCTCGTGAGGGCGTTTACGCAGGCGGCGACGCCGTAACGGGCGCAGCTACCGTCATTCTTGCTATGGGCGCAGGTAAGACCGCGGCTAAGGCAATGGATGAGTACATCAGAAGCAAATAATCAAACATAAAGAAAAAGCATCGCTCCCGAGCGGTGCTTTTTAGCTATAATGAATTTTGCTCGAACAACGTCCGTGCTGCCAAAGCAAAAGTTGCCCATTTGGAATCAAAAAGGGGACTCCGTAGAGTCCCCGATTTTTTATTTTCTCTTATTATAGATCTCTCTGAACTGTGCAACTGCGCTCTTGAAGTCCTCAATAGCACCGCCGACGACCGCAGGATCTCTCATATCGATCTCCGCCACGAGCAGGCTGTCAAGAGGCGACTTAGAGCCTCCGCACTTAAGGAAATCAATATATTTATTGACGTAAGCCTCACCCTCGGTCTCGATCCTCTTAACGATCGCGGAAGCCGCGGAGATGCAGGTTGCGTACTTGTAAACGTAGAAGCAGCTGTAAAAATGGGGTATCCTCATCCACTCCATTGCGATCTGCTTATCAACGGCAACGTCGCGTCCGAAATACTTCTTGACGAGCTTGTAATAATGCTTGTTGATAACGTCCGTCGTGAGCGGTATTCCCTTCTCGCTCATAGCATGCATATCCCTCTCAAACTCGGCAAACATCGTCTGACGGAAGAGCGTGCCCTTGTAGGTCTCCATAAGCTGGTTGAGAATGTAGAGCTTCTCGGTGTCGTCCGTGCACTCACGGAGCTTTCTGTGCGCAAGAAGAAGCTCGTTGACCGTCGATGCGACCTCTGCTACGAATATGGTGTAGTTCGAGTTGTGAGGCTCGTTGTACTTAGTCGAGAAGTATGTGTGCATCGAGTGCCCTGCCTCGTGCGCGAGGGTAGAAACGTCGTCAAAGGTCTCCTTGTAGTTGAGAAGAATGTACGGCTCGGTATCGGGCGTGCCTGAGCTGAATGCGCCACCGCGCTTGCCTCTTGAGGGATAAACATCAACCCAACCGCGCTCGCAAAGACCTGCCTTGAGAGCGTTATAATATTCATCACCGTAAATCTTAACGGTCTCAAGAACCTCGTCGACCGCCTCCTCATAAGGATATACCCTGTCAAGCTCACCGATAAGGGGCGCGTAAACATCGTAGAGATGGAGCTTCTGAAGCCCGAGCACCTCTGTCTTGAGTGCGTAGTAGTCATAGAGTGAGGGGAGACCTGTGTGAACTGCGTCTATAAGGTTGTTGTATATCTCGGGCGTTACCTCATCGCGGAAGGTGGAGGCGGTAATATCGTTCTTAAATCCACGCACCTTGGCGAGCATTGCACTCTCGCGCACCATTGCGTTGAACATCGTTGCAAAGGTGTTGCCAAACTGCCCGTAGGTCTCGTACAGCTTTCTGAATGCCGCCTGACGGACACGGCGCTCACCGTTCATAAGGAACGAAACATAATTCGTATCGGTCAGCTCAACGAGCTTGCCTTCTTCATTCCTGATCTTGCCGAAGCGAAGATCGCTGTTTTCAAAAATGCTTCTGATATCGCCGTGCGTGCCAAAGCCATCCTGAAGCCTCGACATGAGCTGCTCGCACTCATCGCTGAGCGTGTAGGGCTTGTATCTCATGCCCGTCTCGATCGTTCTGCGGAAGGTCTCAAGCTCGGGAAGCTCGACGAACCAACCCTCCACGACCTGCGGATCAAGACGAAGGATATAGGGCGATACGAACCACGCGACCGAGCCTGCCTTCACAGCGAGCGAACGAACGCGACCGTTGAGCGCCTGATACGCGTTATTCGTGCTGTCCACGCTGAAATTGAGCGAGGCGTAGCTCCAAAGCTTCTCAATAACTGCCTCGATCTGCGTATAATCGCGAAGTGTCTCGTATAGCTCACGTGCGCCACAGCACATAGTACTCTCGTGTGCGCCAAATGCGGCAATAAGCTTCTCCGCCTTCGCAAAATCGGCATCAAACGCCTTTTCGTCGGCATATATGACCGACAAATCCCACTTGTATTTTGCAGGGATGTCTTTTCTTTCCATAATATACTCCGTTCCGCCGCAGATGCGGCAATTTTTGTCGTTTGTTTTTTTCAGATCACGATCCATTCGGAAAATACCTGATATTACAGTTATATTGTATATAAAAATTCTCACTTTGTCAAGAGAAACGAGGATTTTTGTCCTTTTTATCCATTTTTTCTTTCCTTGGAGGGAGCTTTCGATAGATTTTCAACACATTTCACGCAAAAGAGAAAAAAATCATGGCATTTAGTGAATATTTCTTTGGTTTTTTTATTGAAAAATCTAAAAAGATATGATATACTTATAATGTATAAATATATATTCGGAGAAAAATAAATATATGTATTTGGTTCTGTTGACAGCGCTCGGCGTCGGCGGCGCAACGATATTCGGCGCCATCCTCGGCTTTATATTCAAAAAAATTTCCCATAAATTCACCGATATAACGCTCTCCTTTGCGGCAGGGATAATGCTTGCGGCGGCGGTGATCGGGCTGATAATCCCCTCCCTCGAATACGGAGATGGGGGCGTGCTCGACGTTGCCGTTACCGTGCTTGGAATATTTGCAGGTGCAGTGTGCCTCAACCTGATCGACAAGCTCGTTCCCCATCTCCACCGCCTCGTGGGCGCGGATATTGAGCAACACAGCGACGCGGCGCGACTCGATAAGGTGCTCCTGTTCGTTACGGCAATAGCGATACATAACCTGCCCGAGGGGATCGCCGCAGGCGTCGACTTCGGCGCTGAGGATACCTCGCAGGCACTACTCATCGCAGGCGGTATCGCACTCCAGAACATTCCCGAGGGAATGGTGATAATCGCCCCGATGCTCGCAAGCGGCGTCAGCCCCAAGCGCACGTTCCTGTGTGCCGCGGCGACGGGAGCTATCGAGATCGTCGGAACGCTTATCGGCTATCTTGCGGTAAGCGTCGCAAGTGCCATTCTCCCCTTCGCACTTGCCTTCGCAGGCGGTACGATGCTATACGTTATCAGCGACGAGATGATCCCCGAAACTCACGCTCACGGAAATGAGCGAGGGGCGACCTACGCCCTGCTCGCGGGATTTTGCTTAATGCTTATCTCGGATTTTCTGCTCGGATAAAAATGATTGAGAGGTGTAAATTTTGCGTAACAAGATCAAGGACTTTTTATTGATGATAGATCCCAAGGGTATGATCTTCGCCCTACTCGGCTCGGTGATCATAGCCTTCGGTACCTACAACATTCAGGCTAACTCCGATATCCCCGAGGGCGGTATCATCGGTATCTGTCTGATAATCGAACACTTTTTCGGCATATCCCCCGCTATCTCAAACCTCGTGATCAACGCACTCTGCTGTGTGCTCGCGTGGAGGATAATGGGTACTCTGTATATGCTCAACGCAGCAATAGCTACGGTCGGATTTTCCATATTCTATACGATTTTTGAGGCGTTCCCTCCCATCATTCCCGTCATGTCCGATTATCCCCTGCTCGCGGCTCTGGTCGGTGCGGTCTTTATCGAGGTCGGAACGGGTATCGCCCTCAGATACGGTGCCGCTCCCAACGGTGAGCACGCGCTGTCAATGGCTATCGCAAGGAGGGGCGGCTTTGAATTTGGCTGGCTCGACTTTATTCGCGACTTCACGGTCATATTCGCATCGCTCTGCTACGCAGATCCGTATTCCGTCGTCTACGCGCTCCTTATAATGACAGTAACCACTCCGCTAAGAGAGTACATAGTAAACGCGCCGAGAAAGGCAAAGGTGGCAAAGAGGATCGCAAGCACCAAAAAGAGCTGGCTTCCGAAGGTCATCATCGGTCTTGTGATAATCTCCCTCCTCGTCGCAGGAATACTCTATGTCAACGATTACTACCACGCAGATAAGAATGCTATAAATAACTACCACGTCTCGGGTGTCGAGGTCGTCAAGCTCGATGACGGAGTCACCGCATACGTTCCGCAGGGTGAGGTCACCTCGGGACTCATCTTCTACCCCGGCGCAAAGGTCGAATATATCTCCTATGAGCCGCTGCTCAGTGCGTGCGCATCGCGCGGAATCCTCTGCGTTGCGGTCGAGATGCCCATGAACCTCGCGTTCTTCGGCATAAGTAAGGGTGCGGATATCCCCGAGCAGTTCCCCGAGGTCGAGCATTGGTACATCGGCGGACACTCCCTCGGCGGCTCGATGGCGGCACTCTGTGCAGGCAGTAATGCCGATGTATTCGAGGGCGTCGTGCTCCTTGCCTCCTACTCCGTTACCGATATCAGCGACCTGCGCGTGCTCTCCGTATACGGAAGCTGCGACGGTATCCTCAATATCGGAAAGTACGAGCAGTATAAGGAAAATCTCCCCTCGAATTACGAGGAGCATATCATAGTCGGCGGCTGCCACGCATATTTTGGAATGTACGGCAGGCAGGACGGCGACGGTGAGCCCACTATCACGAACGAGCAGCAGATCATCACCACTGCCGACTATATAGCAGGATTTATACTTGAATAAATCCGAGGATACGGAGGCGACAGCATAGAATGAATGTACTTATGATAAACGGCAGCCCGAGAGCGGGCGGAAATACCTCAATAGCTCTCGACGAGATGGAGAGAGTGTTTGAGCGTAACGGAGTAGCAGTACACCGCTACGAGCTCGGAGGGCGTGCGATACGGGGCTGTATTGCCTGCGGCGCGTGCCACAGAGATGGTGCGCAAGGTTGCGTCCTTGATGGAGAGATAACGGAGCTTGCAGAGCTTCTTGATGCGTGTGACGGCGTCGTCATAGCGTCCCCCGTCTACTACGCAAGTGCGAACGGCTCACTCATCTCCCTGCTCGACAGATTATTTTACAGCACGGGAAGCATCGACAAGAGAATGAAGGTCGGCGCGTCCGTCGCCGTGGCAAGACGCGGTGGGTGCTCTGCCACCTTTGACGAGCTCAATAAGTACTTCACCATAAGTGAGATGCCCATAGCCTCCAGCCGCTATTGGAATAGCGTGCACGGTGCGGCGAGGGGCGAGGCGACACAGGACCTCGAGGGAATGCAGACCGTGCGTGCCCTTGCGGAGAATATGACCTTCCTCATGCGCAGTATCGCACTTGGCAAGGAGAAATACGGACTGCCCGAAAGAGAGCCGTCGCAAAGAACGAATTTTATAAGATAAAGCACAACAAAAATATCCCTCTCCGCATTGGAGAGGGATATTTGTTTTTGTTGAAAATTAATTCTTCTTCATTATATCTGCGACCTTAGTAAAGGTGCTTGCCTCAAACGGGCTTCCGAGACCTGCCTTCTCAAGTGCGCCAATGAAGCCGTCCTCGGGTGTAACATCCTCAACGAGTGTGATGTATGCAGCCTGAGCAGCCTCATAATCCTCGTCAGCGACTGCGAATATCTCAATAGCCGCAACTGCCGATACAGCATAGCTGATGTAGTATACGGGATTGTCGATAACGGTGGATCTCCAGTAGTTGTAGGGATCTGTAAGGTTCTCGGTGAACCAAGCTGCGTTCTTGCCGTAGCTCTCAACGATCTCATCCATAATAGCATCAAAATCCTCGGAGGTGTAGCCCTCAACGCTGTCAAGGTCGTATACTCTCTGCTCGAACTCATCCATCATGGTAGCCATAACGATGATGTAGTACATATTGAACAGGTTGTATGCCTTCACACAGCTGTAAATATCCTTGTTAAGGCTCTTCTGCGTGAACTTGAGGAAAAGAAGCTCGTTGCCCTGCGAATGAGTCTCGCAGAGGTCGAAGTTGTTAAGATCGTTGTTTACATAGGATGCGTAGTAATGTCCGATCTCGTGAACGATCGTGCTCGAGGTCTGTCCGTTAGAGCCGAAGAAGCAGATGGGCTTCTCGTCCTCGTAGAGGTACGTGCAGAATGCGGTGGGATGGGAGTTGGAGTTGTAGGAGAATACGCAGTTCTTTCCTTCGAATACGCTGTTCATAGCCTCGCCCATCGTTCCGTCAAGGGATGCGAAGTACTCGAGAACGTAATTCCTCTTCATCGTGTCAAAGCCACCCGTGAGGAAGTCGATAAATATTTTCTGGTTGTAGTCGGAGAGCTTGGTGTAAGCCTTGAAATTCTTGTTGAGCGTCTCAAATACGGGAACTATCTGCTGCTTTACGTATGTGCGGAACTTCTCGAGATCCGTTCTTGTGTAATCTCTGCTGTAAACGTTCTCACTTGCGTAATCATAATAATTATCGTAGCCGTGGAGCTTTGCGAGCTGCTGATTCTTCGTAACGATCTGTGCGTAGATCTCGGCGGATCTGTCGTCGAATTCATCTCTGCCAAGATCGTTGTACTCAGCCTGAAGTGCCTCAATCTCGCTCTTGAGTGCGACGACCGCGGGATCGTAATCGAGCATCTCCTGGATCTCCTCCTCCGACCAGTCGGCGAAGAGCTCATCCTTGAAGGGGGACTCGAGGTACATCGTTCTGCAGGACTGCATATACTTGTCCTGAACGCTGTAGAACATATCTGTGGTGTCGAGGTGGCGCTGTGTAGCGGTCTCGTCGCTCATATTGCAGTAGTAAACGATGCTTGCGATCGTCATCTGCTGAGCGATATGATAGAAGGCGGTCTCGAACTCGTCGTAAACGGCGTCGATCTCGTCTACGGATGCAGCGGTCTTGGATATCTCGACCATGTTGTCAAGAAGTGCGAGAGCCGCATCGACCTCCTCCTGAGTGAGGGTGTATCTTGCCAGAACCTCCGATTTTGTAAGAGAATGATCCTCTGTAACAAAAATGTCCTCGGGCTTTTTAACAGTAGTGCTGCTTGTGGTGGGCTTGGTTGTCGTGGTGGTCGTCGTCTCGGTGGTGGTGGTCGTAGAAGCGATGCCGAGCTGCTCAAGTATCTCGTTTATCGAGAACGAGCAGGACGAAAGACAGAGCACAACGGCAAGAATAAGCGCCAGAAGTCTGATCTTTTTCATAATGATCCTCCAAAAAATTTCTTAAAGTGTAGATAAAGCGAGCTTATCATCTTTAGTATTAATA
>CAYPRM010000030.1:0-15859 GCA_964413365.1 uncultured Lachnospiraceae bacterium
ATAGGATGCTGACCGCGGAGTGCTATAAGCAGAGAATGGAGAAGGGACTTTCCTTCCTTGAATTCAACTATATGATAATGCAGTCCTACGACTTCTACCACCTTTTCAAGAACTACAACTGCAATATGCAGTTTGGTGGCGACGACCAGTGGTCGAATATGCTCGGCGGCACGGAGCTCATCCGTCGCAAGCTCGGTAAGGACGCGCACGCGATGACGATCACGCTTCTGACGGACTCGCAGGGCAAGAAAATGGGCAAGACCGCAGGAAACGCCGTCTGGCTCGATCCCAATAAGACCTCACCCTTCGAATTTTATCAGTATTGGAGAAACGTCGGCGATAGCGACGTCCTCAAGTGCATAAGAATGCTCACCTTCCTGCCCATCGAGGAGATAAACGAGATGGACAGCTGGGAAGGCTCACAGCTCAACCGCGCGAAGGAGATACTCGCATTTGAGCTGACGAAGATGGTTCACGGCGAGGAGGAGGCGCAGAAGGCTCAAGCCTCGGCGCGCGCACTGTTCGCATCGGGCGGAGCGGATAACGCACCGACGGTCGAGATCGGCGAGGACGCTCTCACGGGCGGCGGCGCGGATATCCTCACGCTCCTTGTGGCGGCAGGACTCGTTCCCTCGCGCAGTGAGGCAAGACGCGCGGTCGATCAGGGCGGCGTTACGGCGAATGACGAGAAGATCACGAGCATCCACCACACCTTCACCGCAGATCAGCTGAGAGAGGGCGTGCTCGTCCGCAGAGGAAAGAAAAATTTCAAGCGCGTCATACTCAAATGACCAAAATCACCTAAAAAAATAATATCCCATCGTCAAAGATGGGATATTTTTTTTGCAATAAAAAAAGTACATACTATAACGTATAGTATGGCCTTTTTTGGACATTTTTCATCAAAAAAAGCCCGTTCTCACAAGGAAAACGGGACTATCTTAACCAATTTCTCAATGGTAGTTGACAAATTCAAAATAAAGTGCTATAATATAGGCGTGATAATGACATACTTTACGTTAAAGGATGTATTATCGCTAACCACCGTTTCCCAAATGGCGGGCTTGTGGAGGCGCGCCATGCGGGGGAGTCGTATTTCATCCTGCGCGGTGGAGCGCGTCGGATGTTTATTATAGATTAATTTTGAATTAAAAACCTTAATGGAGGTTACAAAAATGAACAGAACTAACAAAAAGGGCTTCACGCTCGTCGAGCTGCTTGTCGTCATCGCCATTTTGGCGATCCTCGCAACAGTCAGCGTCGTCGGGTATACAGCCTTTATCGAGCGTGCGACCGTCTCCAACGACGAGAACGTCACCGCCCAGCTCAACCAGTTCCTCACCGCTATGAAGGCGGATAGTACGGGGGATTTTTACAATCAAACTGTAACTGAAGAAAACGTCTGGCAGGTCGTCGACACAGCACTTAAGCAGAACGGCGGCATCTCCGAGCTTGAACCTCAGTCGCTCGAATATGGATATCACTATTTCTTTGATATTGACGATCAAAAGTTTATCGTTCTTAAGGAGAAGGACGCAGGCATTACGACCTCGGGCTTTAAGGCGGTTGGAGGCTTTGGATTATCAATAGTTGCAGCAGGTGAAGGAAAACCCGGATTTTTCAAGTATAGCATCAAAGACGCAGAGGGCAACACAGTACAGCACACTATCTTCCTTGTAGATACTAAGGGCTCGTCCCTTGCGATCGCCGTTAGAGGCTTCTATACCTTTGCGGGAATAGAGCCTAAGGAAGGCAAGACCGTTTGGGAGACTTTCACAGATGCGCTCTATGATTCTCAGAAACAGCAGGATAACACCGACTACGCAAATAAGACAATATTCGTAACAGAGAATGGCAACAAGACCACCGATGATACGACCGAAAAGACAAACGCAGTCGTCCACGAGGGCGTAACCTCGATAACGACTGATAAGGACGATGGTACTAAGGTTGATTTCTCTAAAATTGAAAAGATAGATATTCCGAAGTCAGTTGAGGCGATTGGAAACGATTTCTTGAATGACTTTGGAAATGACCTTGCCGAAGGTAAGAAGCCCGAAGTAACTACGACCAAAACAGCCGAGGAATTGGCTAATACTATTGCAAAGTCAAATGACGGTGCCGACAAGACTATCGAAGTAAAGATCACGGACGGCAATACAACCATAGAAATAAAGATTACAATTAAGAGCAATAAAAACTCGGTTACTGACGAGAACGATCAAACGATCGCAGAGGGTAGCTTTGAGAACCTTGCTAACAAGGTGGAGCTGTCGGTCGTTGAAGTTCCCGACAAGATAAAGGTCGTAGACGGAGTGGTATATATTGCTTGGGATTACGCACTTAACAGTGAGAATAAGATCAAATTCAATTTCAAGGCAACTGGAGAAAAGGCTAACCTTCCTGCAAGCTACGATAAGGTGGTTTGGGGAGGTAATGGTGAGAACGGCAACGAGTTCGACTTTTCGAACGTTGATAGAACCGTAGAAACGACAGTTACAGTATCTCTTCAGAAAACTAACAGCGAAGATCCTTCAGGTTATACAACCTTGGCATCTGCCTCTGCTACAGTCAAGTTCGTCTACCTCACAGGCGGAAATGTAAAGATCAACAACTCGGACAAATTCGAGCTTGAAAATGAGGATCAAAACGGCGGAAACACCGATTTCGTTATTACTCTCGACAATTTGAGTCAGAATATAACAGGCATAGAAAATATCACACTTGACACAAGCTTTGTTCTTTCGACTGATTCTACTAAGCTTGCTATTGACGGCGCAAAGTTCAACCTCAACGGCGTAAAGGATCTTTACGATGCAACGAAAGTAAGCGCTAAAGTCGGCGGATATCTTGATCTTGACTTTTACGTCAAGGTGTACAGTAAGTCAAATCTTACATTTGTTGCGACTGCTCTTGCAGAGCAGATAAAGTACATAGGCGACGATAACGCAATAACTATCGGCGACCTCTTTGCGCTTAATACGGGTATGACGCTTCCGACAAATGCGGAGCTTCACTTTACACCAGCTTGGGCAGACAGCTCTAATATGCCCGGTATGGTTCCCGCAGATAAGCAAAACAATTCAACGCTCGTTGATAGAACTAATACCGTATCAGCGATCACAAATTCCTCTTGGGGAAGTCAATCCCTGAAATTCCAAGGCGGTGCCGCAAATGCAGGAGCATCTGGTCAAACTAAAGTCGGATGCTATATAGTAATCCCCGAGGGAGATGGCTATCGAAGAATATCCCCCGTAGTTACACTTCAAGTTGTTGATGCGTATAACCTTAAGAACGGTGATACAAATCAGACTGTATTCAGCACGGATACAGATCCTGACAAAAACGAAGAAAAGAACGGAAGCGGTGATAATCACCATAAGGTCACAAATCAGAGCGTAGTTCTTATCGGTAACTATACAGTAGGCAAGAACGGATATATGAATCTTGCAAGTGGCAAGACAATATATGGTAACTACTACACCCTGTATCTTAATGGTGATGTCGGCAATGGTCCTGTTGCCGCTAACGCTGCAAGAAACAATTCTTCCTATGTTATTAGGTTGAATAGCGGCTCGACAATGCTTGATCTTAAGATCATTGGTAATGAGTTTAGTACAACAAATGACACATGGTATAAGCCTCTTGGCTCAGATGGATATCATTCGGATATTCAGGATTATAGTGCAGCTACAGTACAATCTAACGGAGGAACAATAAAGAACTGTTATATCTCATACGGAAGATCCGCTTTGAGAGTAACAAATACAACAACCGTTGAGGATACTGTTCTCTTTGGCGGTGCGTATGCTAATATTGATATACAAAATGACACAAGGATAAATCTTAAAAATGTTGTTACTGTTAATCAGTATGAATATACTGTTAACGGAACTACCAAAACAGCACAGTTGTTCGGCGGTGGAATTGTTGTCGCTAATGCAACAACTCCTGCACCTATATATATTACAGGTGATAAGGGATTGAGACAGTTTAATTTTATGGGTAACAACAGCGAAGAAGTTAAACACATGATTAACGAAGGCACTCCTTCCATTCAAGATGTTGTTGAAGATTTGGATAAGTCATATAGCATCTATAAGGATTTTGTCAAGAACTTCAAGTTTACCAATAACACTACATCAAAAACATATTTTAATGCTGGAATACTTTCGTTGAAAACTGATGAAGAAGCTACAGGAGATTATTTAAACATTCATATTGATGGATTTGAGAAATTTCCGAATGGGTACAATAAAAACTCTTATACTTTAAATCTTCTATTCGCGAAAACTGGTGTAAGTGCTGCAACATTTGACAACACAAAGACTACGGGCGATGCATTTAATATGGCATTTAGGGCACAGTATGGATTTGATTTCAGTGTAGAGAACTTCTTGAATGAGGGATCTAACTATCATCCCGATAATTGGAACTTTGCAAGATGAAATTAAAGAAAAGTAAAGGTAGAAAAACACTTAAAATAGTAGCAATTATTTTAGCTGCCGTTCTTGCAATAATCCTTATTGCGGTTATTGCAGGAGTGATAGTATATAATCAAATGGATAAGAAAATATCAAATATATATATTTCATCTTATCCCGAAAAACGCTATTATTATGTTGGTGAAAAATTGGATATCAGTGGTCTTGAAATTCGCGCAGTTACCGAAGTCGGCACTATACTAACTGTTAATAGCAGAGAACTTACAATCTCGGGCTTTGATAGCTCCGAAGTCTCTGAAAAACAGTGGGTAACAATTACCTATGAGGGATTAAGTGTACAATACGATATCACTATAATAGAATTACCCAAGCCCACCCCGACGCTCGAAAGCATTGAGGTCTACGATCTTCAAACGGAATATGATATTGAGTATTGGAATTCATACGGGCTTAATATCGTAGGCTCGATGATAAGGCTACATTATAGCGACGGTAGCACGGTAGAGAATTATCTTTATCCCGAATATGTTTCGGGCGTTAGAATGGTCGACGCTCCAGGAACGCTTGAGATCACCGTCAAATATTCAGATGGTGTAAACATGGTCGAAACGCAAGTTGAGATCACCATAACCGAATAGGCAGACAGCTTGATTTGCGGTGTTCGGGCGGTTGAGGCTCCGTGCATGCTTGATATCATTATCAAGTATTCTAACGGCGGCGTGGAGGCTCAGCAGGTCATTACGATCACCGTAACTGAATAACCCCCAAGCAGGTGCGCGGAGCGCACCTGCTTTTATTGTTTATATTTTGAGGATCGGAAATGTCGCAAATGCGATGGCGGCGCAGATCGCTCCTTGGAGTATCTTCAGGGCAAAATATTTTCGATAATCCAGTCCTGCGCTCTCCGTCAGCGCGATTATCTGACAATGCACGCACAGCCCCGAGTGCCCGATGCACGCCGCGCAGACCACCGCCCCGAGCCTGCCGCCGAGCCTCGCCCCCTCAACTACTCCCGAGGTTATCTCGAGCATCGGCATCACGACCGCCGACGCTCCTTGCGGCAATATTTCGCACGCAATCCCACCGACCACCGAGAAGAAAACGACGCATCCGCACACAAGGAGCATCGCCTGCGCCCCTCCCGAGATCGCGCGCACCGTCAGAGCCGCAGTGCCGAGGGGCTTTTCTTTGTGTCGATCCCTCACAACAGCGCGCCCCGATGAGGGAAAAATTCTGTTCGCCGCTCCGAGCAGGACGGTGGACGCGACGGAGATCCCCCACAGCCACCACCCGACGCGCGCCTCGCCGAACAGTCCCGAGCCGACGAACCCGACCACGAACCCCACCGACGGCAGGCTCGACAGTGCGATGATACTCTCGCACTCGCGGCGTGTCAGTTCGCCCCTCTCGAGTAGCATGATCGCACACCGACACGCCGCCGTGTACCCACCGAGAAGCCCTAAAATGTAAACCTCCACCGCTCGCTCCCCGACTCCGAGAAGGCTTGAGATCGGACGTGCGAGTGGCTTTGCGACCGCTCCCGTCGCCCCCGACCGCACCGCCAGCTCGCTCGCCACCGTCAGCGGAAACAGCGACGGGATCAGCATCTCCGCGCACAGCCGCAGAGCCTCTCCCACCTCGCGCGCCGCCACTGCAGGGAACGCCAATATCGCCGAGATGAGCGCAACCGCCGCCACCGCCAACACCGCCGCCGAGGGAAAATTTTTCATATATGCACTTCCACTTTTTGCCGTTTTAGTCCCAAACGGCCCTCTTTTTTTACTCATTATCATTACCTCGCCGACGCTTTCATAACATATATTGAATTATATTATTCGGGGGAAGGAAAATATGAAAAAACGCGACACCACAGGCAGGATCGGGGGGATTCGGGCGATCGCCGAGCTATCCGAGGAGCTTTCGCTTTGCGGAACGCACGTGCTGAACGTCCGAGGCTGCGGAGCGATACTGAATTACAGCGAGGAGGAGATCCGCCTCTCGATGCGGAGCTATATTTTGCGGATCGTTGGGCGGGGCTTGTTCTGCGCCTCGTACCTTTACGGGTGCGTGCGTGTGGAGGGCGAGATATGCCTGCTCTCGATCGAGGGGAGGGAGAAAAAATGAGTCGGATGCGCTATCTTCGGCGTGTGAGCGTGCTTTCGTGGGTGCTCGGGTATTTCGATGCGGAGCTTCCGCGCGTTTTTTGCGAGCCGTTCCTCAATCTTTGTATGCGTTACGGTCTGACGTATTACTCACTGTATCTCGATGCCGAGCGCGGCGTTCTGCTCGTTCGTGCGCCTCTTTCTATGCGTCGCAGGATGCTCACCGCGTGCCGTTTGCGTCAGATACGAATGAAAATTTTGCGCACGCGCGGTCTGCCGCACCACATTTCCGCCTTTGCAGGCAGGTGGGGGCTGGTGCTCGGGGCAGCTCTCTCGATATTCCTGCTCGCTCTCTCGCAGAGCGTTCTCTGGCGCGTTGACCTCGATTATGAGGGGGATCTGGAGCGTGAGCAGGTCCTTCGGGCGCTTGCGGATGAGGGGATCACCGTCGGCGCGCGGATATCGGACATCTCCACGGAGTCCGCGGAGCAGAGGATCATGATCCGCGAGCACGGGATCGCATGGATCTCGATCAGCATCCGTGGTACGGTCGCGCGTGTTGAGGCTCGCGGACGGGAGGGCGGCGAGCGGAGCGATATTGCCACGGGAAGCCCCTCAAATCTCGTCTCGGATTTCGATGCGCAGGTGGTCTCGCTCGAGGTCTGGTCGGGGAGTGCGAGCGTCAGGGAGGGGGACATCGTGCGCCGCGGCGGTCTGCTCGTCAGCGGAATTATCGACGGTGGAGAGAGCTCCCCGACGCGCTATGTCGACTCCGTGGGGCGTGTCATCGGCAGGGTGAGGTGCGATTTTGAGGTGAGAATTCCCCTCGAGCAGGTCAAAAAAGTGCCCACGGGAGAGAAAATTTCGCAAAAAACGCTGATTTTTTTCGGAAAAAGCATAAAACTTTTCGCAAACTGTGGAAAAATGCCCCCAACTTGTGATATAATAAGCTGTAAATATGTGCTCGATCCCCTCTCCCTCGGCGAGCTGCCCGTGGCGATCCTTGTGGAGGACTACTACCCATACGTGGAGCAGACGCAGAGGATCTCGGAGGAGGAGGCGATCGCACAGGCATACGAGGAGCTGTACCTGCGTATTGAGAGGACGCTACCCGAGGCTCAGATACTCAAGAAGGAGATCTCGTGGGAGATGTGCGACGGGGAATACGTGCTCAGGTGCACGGTGAGTGCGCTTTGTAGCATTGCACGCCGCGTCGGGATAGAGATCGATGGGGCAGGGGGCTAAGCAAGGAGGTATCGAGATGAGTCAGATCATTATAAATATTGAGAGCAACGAGATAACGAGCAGGGTTTTCGGGTGCTTTGACGCAAACGTCAGAGCGATCGAGGGCTCACTTGACGTGCGGATCTCAAACCGCCGAGCCACGGACGGGGATGCGATCGTCGTTGACGGCAAGGAGGGCGATGCGGCAGTCGCGGCAGAGGTGGTGCGCTATCTTGTTTCGCTCGCACAGACGGGTGCGGAGATAAGTGAGCAGACCGTCAGCTACGCAATAGATATGGCGAGCGAGGGTAGTGTCGGCGCACTTGCGAGCAATTTCGGCGAGGATTGCATATTCGTTACGAGCAAGGGCAAGCCGATAAAGGCCAAGACGGTCGGTCAGAGGCAGTATGTCGACGCGATCAAGAGGAATACGGTCGTGTTCGGCATTGGACCTGCGGGCACGGGCAAGACCTATCTTGCGGTCGCAATGGCGGTCAAGGCGTTGCGCGATAAGCAGGTCAGCCGTATAATACTGACGCGCCCTGCGATAGAGGCAGGCGAGAAGCTCGGCTTTTTGCCCGGTGATCTGCAGAGCAAGATAGATCCCTATCTGCGGCCGCTCTACGACGCGCTGTACGATATGATGGGCGTTGAGAATTATCAGCGCCAGCTTGAGAAGCAGGTCATCGAGATCGCACCTCTCGCCTATATGAGAGGACGCACGCTCGACGATTCCTTCATAATCCTCGACGAGGCGCAGAACGCGACGCCCGAGCAGATGAAGATGTTTCTCACACGTCTCGGCTTCAATTCCAAGGCGGTGATAACGGGAGATCTGACGCAGACCGACCTCCCCTACGGTCAGCGCAGCGGACTTGCGATAGCGACGCACATACTTGAGGGGATAGAGGACATACACATCCACACATTTACGGACAAGGATGTCGTAAGGCACAAGCTCGTCCAGAAGATCATACTCGCATACGATAAATTTGAAAAAAACGCCCGTGAGAACGCCGAGAAGCGAAGGAACGAGGCAGGCACAAGACACAGTAAAGGAGATAAAAGAAAATGAACCTGAAGATATATTTTGAAAATGACCAGACAAAGCACAGCATACACTACTCGCTCAAGATGCTCATTCGCCGCACGATACTCGAGACGTTGAGCTACGAGGGTATGGAGAACGATGTCGAGGTGAGCGTTACCTTCACCGACAACGAGGGAATACGTGAGCTCAATCGCAAATTCAGAGGCAAGGACGCGCCGACGGACGTGCTCTCCTTCCCACTTCTCGACTACGAGGGAGAGAGTGAGGAGCCGTTCTTCGACGATCTCTGCTGTAATCTTGGCGATATCGTTATCTCGCTTGAGCGCGCAATGGCGCAGGCGAACGAATACGGGCACTCATTTGAGCGCGAGGTCGCATTCCTCACCGCCCATTCCATGCTCCATCTGCTCGGCTACGACCACGAGACGAGCGAGGAGGACGACAGGGATATGAGAAGGCGTCAGGATGATATCATGGAGAGGCTCGGACTCTCCGTTAAGTAAGGAAGGACAATATGAAAAGAACAGGATTTATAGCGATCGTGGGCAGACCTAATGTCGGCAAGTCCACGCTGATGAACAATATACTCGGTGAGAAGGTCGCCATAGTTTCGAGCAAGCCCCAGACCACGCGCAACAGGATCATCGGTATACATACCGTGGGCGAGGATCAGTATGTTTTCCTCGACACACCGGGTATGCACCGTCCGAAGAACAGCCTCGGCGATTACATGGTCAAGGCGGCTAACGACTCGATGCACGACGCGGATGCTATCGTGCTCGTGGTCGACGCAGGCAAGGAGATAAGCCACGTTGAGGAAAGCATAATGGACTATGTAAAACGTAGCGGTATTCCTGCCGTGCTCGCACTCAACAAGACCGACCTCTACCGCAGAGAGGAGATTGCCGAGACGATATCAAGGTACGCCGCAATGTGCGATTTTGACGCCTTCGTGCCCATCTGTGCAAAACGTGGCGAGCAGGTCGGGGCGCTTCTCGGGGAGATATCAAAATTCCTCTCCGAGGGCGAGTGGTTCTACCCCGATGATATAGTAACGGATCAGCCCGTGCGTCAGATGGCGGCGGAGATCATCAGGGAAAAGATACTCAGAACGCTCAATAAGGAGATACCACACGGAGTGGCTGTCGTCATTGAGGACTACAAGGACGAGGGAACGCTCGTCAGCATCCGCGCGGAGATCTTCTGCGAGAAGGAGAGCCACAAGGGCATAATCGTCGGAAAGGGCGGCAGAGAGCTGAAGATGGTCGGCTCTTACGCGAGGGATGACCTTGAAAAGCTCCTTGGCAAGAAGGTCTACCTTGATCTTTGGGTAAAGGTCAAGGAGAATTGGCGAGAGAGTGCAAGAACGGTGGGCAATTTCGGCTACCACGACGAGGATTGAGTCGAAAAACAACATAAAAAAGGGGGTGGCAGAGTGATATATACTGCTGACGGATTGATAATACGCGCACAGAATAGCGGTGAGAACGACCGCCTTATAACTCTGCTGACCGCAAACGGCAGAACGACTGCTGTGGCAAAGGGCGCGCGCTCGATGAAGAGTCCGCTCCTTGCACTCACACAGCCATTCGTCTACGGAAATCTCGAGATAAACCGCCGCGAGGGATATTCATGGATACGCAGCGGATCGGTAACGCAGAGCTTTTGGGGACTTCGTGAGGAGCTGGACAAGCTATTTCTTGCGACCTACATCTGCGACGTGGCAGGGGAGCTATCCGACGAGAACTCGGACTGTTCGGATATACTGCGTCTTACGCTCAATACCCTCTACGCTCTCGAGAACGACATGCGCCCAATAAAGCAGATAAAGGCGGTCTTTGAGCTTCGCGCCCTTGCCGTTTCGGGATATCTGCCGAGTCTTTCTGCGTGCTCGGTCTGCGGTGCTAAGGAGCCGCACGACGTGCTGTTTGACGTTTCAGCAGGCTCACTGATATGCTCGGAGTGCCTGCACGCGCGCGGCGGTGCGGAAAAGAGGATAGCCCCACCCGTCTACGACGATATAAGGGAGAGCACCGTGCTACTGCCGCTCAGTCCTGCCGCACTTGCAGGCGTGAGATTTGCAGTCGGCGCACCGCCAGAGAAGATATTTTCCTTCTCGCTCTCGCGTGAAGAGGATCTGAATATGCTCGCGGACGCAGGGGAGAGTTATCTGCTATACCACCTCGAGCGCGGATTTGACTCGCTCGATCTGTTCAATTCTTTATAAAAATAAAGGACATTATATGATATATTCGAATAATTTGTTTGAAACACTTGAATTTGATAAGATAAGATATATGCTCGCAGAGTGTGCCGCGACCGACGGAGCGAGGGAGATGGCACTGTGCCTTGAGCCTGTGTCCGATCCCGTGATCATCGCAAGACGGCAGGGAAGAACGACGGACGCCCTGCGTCTTATGAACGCCAAGGGCGCGCCCTCGATTCCCACGGTCCACGATGTCAGCGCCTCCTGCGAGAGGGCTGATAAGGGAGCAGTGCTCTCGATGCGTGAGCTTCTCGATATCGCAAGCGTCCTCCGTGCCGCAAGAATGCTTCTCGATTACCTCAACGGCAACAAACTTTTTGATACCTCGCTCGACGAGATATTTGACAGGCTCATACCCGACAGGAGGCTCGAGGAGAGGATCAGCCGCGCGATAATATCCGAGGATCTGATGGCTGACGAGGCAAGCCCCGCGCTCTCCGAGATCAGACGCAAGATAAGAAACGAAAATAATAGAATAAAGGACATTCTCCAGCAGTACGTCAGTGTCGGCGCACATTCAAAGTACCTGCAGGAGAATATAGTAACTATGCGTAACGGCAGATACGTCGTTCCCGTAAAGGCAGAATGTAAGAACGAGGTCAAGGGCTTGCTCCATGACACCTCCGCCTCGGGCGCTACGATGTTTATCGAGCCTGCACAGGTCGTTGAGGCGAATAATGAGCTCCGTATGCTTCAGAGCCGTGAGGAGCACGAGATAGAGCGCATACTCGCCGAGCTCTCGGCGTCGGTATCCGACTCGTCAAGTGCTATAACGCTCGACCTGCGCAATATTTCGGAGATAGCGTTCTACTTCGCCTGCGCCACGCTCTCGCAGAGGATGCAGGGCACGTCCCCGAGCATTACGCAGAGCAGGACCGTCAATTTGAAAAGAGCACGCCACCCCCTCATCGACAGGGATCGCATCGTGCCCGTGGATCTGCATATAGACGGCGGTAACGATACGCTCATAATCACAGGTCCAAATACGGGAGGTAAGACCGTTACACTCAAAACTCTCGGACTGCTCGCACTCATGACGCAGGCAGGACTGCATATTCCTGCGGACGAGGGCAGCGAGATATGTATATTTGACAATATTTTTGCCGATATCGGCGATCAGCAAAGTATAGAGCAGAGCTTATCGACATTCAGCTCGCACATGGTGAATATCGTCAGAATGCTCGGAGATGTGGGCGAGAATTCGCTCGTGCTCTTTGACGAGCTCTGTGCAGGAACCGATCCCATTGAGGGTGCGGCGCTTGCACACTCTATAATCGAGGCGGTGCGTGAAAGAGGAGCGATGTGCATGGCGACCACGCACTATGCCGAGCTTAAGGTCTACGCACTTCAAACTGAGGGAGTTTGTAACGCCTCATGCGAATTTGACGTTACCACCCTTCGCCCGACGTACAGGCTCATTATCGGCGCACCCGGCAGGTCGAACGCCTTTGCTATCTCCGCACGTCTTGGACTTGACGGAGATATCGTGGAGCGTGCAAGAGAGCTGCTTGGCAGCGACGAGAGAAGCTTTGAGAGCGTTATCGAGCGTCTTGAGGAAACAAGAATTGCAATGGAGCGTGAGAGGGACGAGGCACAGAGGCTGAAAAATGAATATGAGACCTTCAAGGCCGACTCCGAGAAGATAATATCAAGGCGTCTTGCCGAGTCCGAGAGGGAGCTTGAACGTGCGAGGGAAAGGTCGCTCGCAATGGTGCAGAGTGCGAAGGCGTCGAGCGATTATATCCTCTCCGAGATGGACAAGCTCCGCCGCAAGCGTGATAGCGAGCATCTTGGCGATGAGATAGACAGCACCAGGCGCAGAGTGCGTGAGTATATGCGTGAGAATGCGGACAAGCTCGATCCCGTTGACGAGAAAAGGGACGAGGGCTACGTTCTCCCGAGACCATTGCGTGTCGGCGACGAGGTGTATATAGTCAATATTGATAAGAAGGGCTACGTCGTTGATAACCCTGACAAAAACGGAAATGTTACCGTTCAGGCAGGCATAATCAAGACGAGGACGAAGATATCCAACCTCAAGCTCATCGAAAATACGCCCTCCTTTACCGACACGAGCGGTAAAAAGAGCAGAGCGGGGGATTACCGTGCCACGGTGAGCCGCGACTGCAGGGACGAGATCGACCTGCGCGGAATGACGGGCGACGAGGCTTGGCTCAAGGTCGATAAATATCTTGACGAGGCAATGCTCACGGGGTATTCGACCGTCCGCCTGATTCACGGAAAGGGAACGGGCGCACTCAAGAAGGCACTTTGGGAGCACCTTCGCCACGATGGAAGGATAGGATCGTTCCGCATAGGACAGTACGGCGAGGGCGACGGCGGCGTTACGGTAGTGGAACTTAAATAAAAGCGCGGGCTTTTTTCTCGGAAGTTTGTCTATTCGACCGAAAAAGCAAAAAAGTGAAAAAAGCCCTTGTCAAACCGCCTCATAATATGTTACAATATGTCGTATAAATAAATAATCTCTGGGGGTTTATCCAATGAAAAAAGAGCTTTACGGCGAGCTTCGTGTTATAGGAATGAAGGGCTGCGAGCAGTTTGTCTCGCAGGTCGATGCATATCTTAAGGAATGGCGTAATTCCGAGCCCACTGACAGCTTCATCGTTGACCATGAGTGCCCGCGCTTCGGTACGGGAGAGGGAAAATGCATTATCCGTCAGACTCTGCGCGGCGATGACGTGTATATCATCACCGACGTTTTCAATTACAGCGTTACCTACGATATGTACGGCATGCAGGTGCCGATGAGTCCCGACGATCACTATTGCGATCTTAAGCGCACCATAGCCGCCATAGCGGGCAAGGCACGCAGGATCACCGTCATTATGCTCATGCTCTATGAGGGACGTCAGCACAAGAGAAGTGCAAGAGAATCCCTTGACTGCGCCATCATGCTTCAGGAGCTCGTGTCTATGGGAGTTACCAATATACTTACCTTTGATGCACACGATCCGAGAATAAATAACGCCGTACCGCTCTCGGGCTTCGATAACGTTCAGCCCACATATCAGATGATAAAGGCGCTCGTAAAGAATGTTCCCGACGTTCAGATAGATAAGGATCACCTCGTTATGATCTCCCCCGATGAGGGTGCTATGCAGAGATGTATGTACTACTCGAGCGTGCTCGGTATAGATATCGGTATGTTCTATAAGCGCAGGAATTATTCCGTGATAGTCAACGGTCATAACCCCATTGAGGCTCACGAGTACCTCGGACAGAATCTTGAGGGCAAGGACGTCATCATCGTTGACGATATGATTTCCTCGGGCGATAGCCTGATTGACGTCGCAAGACAGCTCAAGAGCAAGGGTGCAAAGAGGATATTCAACTTTGCCACGTTCGGACTCTTTACCGACGGATTTGAAAAATTCGACCGCGCATACGACGAAGGACTTATCAGTAAGATTTTTACCACGAACCTCGTCTACCGCAAGCCCGAGCTTCTTACAAAGCCGTGGTATTGCGAGGTCAATATGTGTAAATATGTCGCATTCCTTGTCGACACGCTCAACCACGACGATACGATCAGCAAGCTCCTTGAGCCCGTTGACAGGATCAATAATATACTTATAAAATACGGCAAAAGATAAGAACGAAAAGCACTCCAAGCTCTTGGGGTGCTTTTTCTCAGTCAGATATCGAGTGCCCTCATAGCATCAGTAATGATCTTACGCTTTTCCTGCGTGGCAGGGCAGAGTGGGAGACGGTATTCCTCCCTGCAGAGCCCGCACTCTGCGAGCATCGCCTTTATCGGTATGGGGTTGACCTCGGAGAAGGCGGCGTCGATAAGGGGCATGAGCCTTAGCTGGAGCCTGCACGCACCCTCCGTATCCCCCGAAAAATAAAGCCTGCAGATATCTCCGACCTCGCGCGGCAGGAGGTTGGATATCACGGAGAATATTCCCATGCCTCCAAGGGAGAGCGTCGGAAGGAGCAGGTCGTCGTTCCCCGAGTAGATGGCGAGACTCTTGCCAAAGCGCGCGGCAAGGCGTGCGACGTATGAGATGCTACCGCTCGCCTCCTTGATGCCGCAGATTCCCTCGATTTTAAGTAGCTCGTTCCAGATACCGATCGAGAGCGAGAGACCTGTGCGCGAGGGAACGTTGTACACGATCACGGGCAGTCTGGCGGCATTGGCAATACGTGAATAGTGTGAGATCAGCCCACGCTCGCTCGCCTTGTTGTAGTACGGCGTTACCGCGAGGACCGCAACAGCACCCGCATCCCTTGCGTATTCCGCAAGCCTTGCCGCCCTCTCCGTGCAGTTTGAACCGACGCCTGCGACGACTGGCACTCTGCCGCCCACTCTCTCCACCGTAAACGCAATCAGCTCGCGAGCCTCCGTCTCCGAGAGCGTCGCACTCTCACCCGTAGTGCCGTTCACAAGGAGCGCATCAACGCCACCCTTTATCTGTCGCTCGATCAGCCTCTCAAGACAGGCGTAGTCGATAGCACCACCCGAGAAGGGAGTTATCAGCGCCGTTCCAACGCCGCGAAACGGAAAATTTCTCACAATACCCATATAGATCACTCCGTAACAAAAATCAAAATTTCAAAAGGGGATTGAAAAACACGATAAAATATAGTATAATGTAACCGTAAATACAGCACTACTGTCATTCTATGACGGAGAGCACATTATTGATTATGGATTGGACCGAAAATGAACGAAGTAATTATTAACGAAAAGGAAAAAACAGATCTTCTCACCTCGGATTTTTATTATGACCTGCCCCATGAGCTAATC
>CAYPRM010000031.1:0-15449 GCA_964413365.1 uncultured Lachnospiraceae bacterium
CAGCGCACATTTCGATTGTATTTTCGGAAGGGCACGAGTCTTGAAAACCGTTTGCGGCAAAAATATTAGATGAAGAAAGGATAGATTCGTGTGAACCTATCCCTTTGCTTATTTAGTTAGTATGCTGTCGAGTGCGATTCGCATGCCGAGACGGAATGCATATTCGAAGATGGCTGCTTCTGATAGACTTGCGTATTCGCTCCAACAGTCGTGGAGCTTTTCGAAGATCTCCTTCTGCTCGTCTGTGAAGCTTTTCTCCAAATCCTCATGATGTCTTGATATGTACCCAAGGAGCTCTTTTATCTCCTATGAATTCGTCCGATTGTCCTCTTGCGGTATGATGTTGCCGTGCCATAGCTATTTTATAATGCTTTCCATAGGCTGCACCTCCTGTTAGCACAACACAACACCACAGAAAATGGCGGAAGTCCGGCGTTATTTTGAAAAAACTATAAAAAGTTGAGAATGGCAGTTTTATATGGCGGTTTTGGAAAAATTTTTCTAAAATGCGGATATAAAACTCGATTTTTATTTGTTTTCTTCTGCCGTTACCTCTATAGTGCCCCTATACCGATCTCTTATATTAATTTTGCGTGGCATAAGCAGTTTAGCACATTTTTTCGAATAAATCAATATATTTTTGTAATTTTTGAGAAAAAGGTAAATAAAGCAGCCCCCGATCTCAATCAAAGCCATCTCCAAAATCAAAAAGAGCCGACAAGTCGGCTCTTTTGATTTTTTATCTTAATTTGGAATTTTATTTACCGTACTTCCGCTCGAGCTCGTGCTGGACCTCCTCGGCGCGGGCGATCTGATCATTGAGATTCCACTTGCCGATATTTTCGCCGTCCTTCAGGAGCATCGAACCGCACTGGTGAAAATAGAACTCGATGCCGCGCTCCCTCGCCTCAAGGAACAGCGCCTCGACCCACTCGTACCTTATCGGGCGGACATCGGCCTTGGGTGCCATCTCGCCGCCGACGTTGACGCACTTAATAAGCCCCGTATCGAGGTATTTTCCGAGCGTTATCGGAGCGATGAGCGGTGAGCAAAAGACCTCACGGTGCTTGAGCGGCGCATCGAGGAACGGTGGTAGGCGTCTGTCCGCCATTTCCTGATTTTCGATCGACACGCTCAGGTGAAAATGCTCCCAACCGTCCCCCCAATCGGGCGGAAGGTGATCCTTGATCCTCTCGGGGCGTTTGGTGGTGGTAACGAATATGCAATCCCGTCTGCGTCGAATGAAATCCCAGCAGCCATCACGCCACTCGTCCGCCTCCTCGATAAAGAAATCGGACGAAAAGCAGAGCTTGACGAGCGAACCGGGCGGGCAATCCTTGTCCTTAAGCTCGTAGGTGGTCTTACCCTTCGCTATGACGGTGGTGTCCCTGCCGTACCTCTTATCCATTTTGAAAACGAAGCAATTTTTACAGCCGGGGCTTGCCCTCTTGCAGCCGTGCCACGGATTCCACGCTATCGCCTTTTCTATTTGACAATTTTGCATAAATATTCACTTTCCTCCCCTCGAAAATGGGAAAATCATTTCACAAAAGCATCCCTTGCGACCTTTTCGGCAGTCTCTGCGTCCGCAAGAGCCTCGATTATCGCAAGTGCAAACTCGGTCGCACACCCTGCGCCCTTGGCGGTGATCATGTTCCCGTCGCGGACGACTCTCGCATCCGAAATGACGGTCGCGCCCTCGAGATATTTTTCAAATCCCGGGAAACACGTGGCGCGTCTGCCTGCAAGATATCCTGCCCTACCGAGCACGGAGGGAGCGGCACAGATCGCACACACGAGTGAGCCGTGAGTCAGCGCATTATCAAGCACTGTCGCAACCGTATCACTAAGCCCGAGGTTTGTCGTACCGGGCATACCACCGGGCAAAATGACCGCCGTCGGACGCCCGTCGCAGAGCTCCGTATCCTTTATGTCCGCCATCACCTCGATGCCGTGAGCGCCCTTGACCTTGTTGCCGTCAACGCCGCCGACAGCGACCGTTTTGACGTCAATTCCCGCGCGCCGAATGAGATCGATGGGCGTAAGCGCCTCAAGCTCCTCAAAGCCCTCCGCCAAAAGCACGTAAACCATTTGCCTTGCCACCTCCGTATTTTTATTCATTTTATTGTATATTTATTCACTTATTATTTCCGTGAAAACGCATCCGCAAGCTCGGAGACGGGCACTTCCCTCTCCTCCCTCGTGGCGAGGTTCTTGATCTTCACGACGCCGCCCTCAAGCTCCGAGCTGCCCATTATCGCAATGTGCGTGTAGCCGCCGCGGATCGCATAATCTATCTGTTTTCCAAATTTCTTCGTGCCGAGATAGAGCGACGCAACAGCGCCCGTCCTGCGGATCGCGTCGGTGAGCGTGATGTACTCGCGATAGGGCACATCGTCGAAGCGTGCAACCAGCACTCTCGCCTCTCCCTCCGCCGAAAAATCGGGGCAAAGACCGTGCGTTACAAGGAAATTCTCGAGCGTAACGTCGCCCATTCCGTAGCCGACGCCGCTGACCTTTGCATTCTTGACAAATAGCCCGACGAGATTATCGTACCTACCGCCGCCAAACATCGCGCGGTTGTTCTCGGGCGACTCGTCAAAGACCTCAAAGACCGTGCCCGTGTAGTAGTCAAGTCCGCGGATTATGCCGAAATCAAAGACGCAGTATTTGTCAAGTCCCGTCGCCTCAAGGAGCGAGAACAGGTCGGAAAGCTCCCCTGCGCCTCGGGATTCGGGGCAAAGAGCTGTCGCCTCGTGCACGCCCATCGTGTAGAGTGCGTCGATCCTCACGAGCTTGTCCGCGTCAACGCCAAGCTCCGACATTTCACGCTCGTATACCTCGCGCGGGATCTTGTTTCTCTTATCCACAACCTTCGAGACCGCACGTGAATGTTCCGCATCTCCGCCGCAGATGCTGCAGATGACGTCGTTGAAAAAACGGCGGTTGTTGATATGCACCTTGAACATCGTCTCGTCCGCGCCAAACGCACGCATGACGTTGATCGCACTCTCAACTATGTCCATGTCCGCCTCAAAGCCGTCGCAGCCGAAAATATCGACGTTGAGCTGCCAGAATTCACGCAGCCTGCCGCGCTGAGGACGCTCGTATCTGTACATATTCGGGATCGAGAACCATTTGAGCGGCATATTGAGGTCATTCATCTTGGCGGCGACCATGCGCGCGACGCTCGGCGTCATCTCGGGCCTTATCGCAAGCTGACGGTTGCCGCGGTCGGTGAAGTTGTAGGTCTGCTCCTTGGCGATCTCCTCTCCGCTCTTGGCAATGTAGAGCTCAAGACTCTCGATCATAGGCGCGCCGTACTCCTCGTAAGCCGCATTCTCAAGCGTTTTTCTGATGATCCCGAAGAACCAGTTGCGAAAGCGCATCTCCTCGGGGTAAAAGTCCCTTGTTCCCTTGTAGGGCTGTGTGGATAATAAATTGCTCAAAATTTACACCTCTCTTAAAGATAATGTTTAATGCTTTATTTCATGTTACCCTTTAGTATATCACAAATTTTCGGTTTTGTCTATACAGTTTGGAAAATTCGGATCTTTTGGCAGAAAAAAATCAAAAATGCACCCCGAAATATGCAAGACGGGCATGTGTAAATTACATTATTTAACAAAGTATTAATAATTGTTGAACTATTATTGAGGTAGAATTGATGTTCATCGTGTATAATGTCGTGTGCAGTAATAAATGTCGAATTCTCTCTTGTTCGCCGGCGGCATATCGACTTGCCAATTAACAGTCAGCACCGCACACCACTCGTATTGCCAAAACGGACGCCCAACGGCAGTCTCCCTCCGAGAGGAAGGACGACCGCTTGCGGTGAATGAGGCGTCCTTGCAGTAACTAAAATCCACGCCACCGCAAGCAAAAGCTCAATCACACACCACAATCAACAAAAATCATTTGCCGCACAGCGGCGAAAGGAGATACATAAAAATGAACTCAGTATACATTCTATACAATCATCTCGCAGGACACGCTCAGAAAAGATCCGAGAAGCTGGATACGATAAACGCCCTCCTTGCAGACAGATCGCCCCGTCTTATCGACGTTACGGAGCTTACATCATACTCGGATTTTCTCCATAGCATTGACGCAACCGACGAGATCTACCTCTGCGGCGGCGATGGAACGATAAATCGCTTCGTAAACGGCATCGGCGATGCTCCCCTGCCCTGCAATATCTACTACTACGGCACGGGCACGGGTAACGACTTCCTCAAGGACCTCGGCAAATCCCCCGACTGCGATCCCTTCCTGCTCAACCCCTACCTCTCAAGCCTTCCCGAGGTCGAGGTCGACCGCAGCGGCAAGCGTATTCGCTTCATCAATAATGTCGGCTTCGGAATTGACGGATATTGCTGTGAGGTCGGGGATAAGCTAAAGCTTGAGTCGGATAAGCCCGTGAACTACACCTCGATCGCGATCGGCGGCCTGCTCGGCGGCTTTACACCGACGAACGCGGTGGTTACCGTTGACGGCGAGAGACACATTTATGACAGAGTATGGATCGCACCGACGATGAAGGGCAAGTACTACGGCGGCGGAATGATGGCAGCCCCCTCGCAGGATCGCACCTCCGAGGACGGTGAGGTCTCGCTCGTGCTGATGTACGGTGCAGGCAAACTCAAGACACTCACCATGTTCCCCTCAATATTCAGCGGCGGACACTTGAAATACAAGGGACACGTTGAGGTGCTCACAGGACACCACATAACCGTTGAATTTAATCGCCCCACCGCGCTCCAGATCGACGGCGAGACCGTTCTCGGTGCGGTAAGATACGAGGTGTTCGCACCTAAAAAATCAATATAAAATCAGGAGGAGCGTAAATGGTCCTACAGCTTTTGATAGATCTTTTACACAACCACATCGTCATTGGAGGAATGTTGGCAGGACTTGTGGCGCAGATCGCCAAGGTGATCGTCAGCACGATCGTTCACGGAAAATTCTCCCTATCACGCTTTCGTGAGGACGGAGGTATGCCCAGTGGGCACTCCGCAACGGTAACCTCGCTCTGCCTGCTCTGTGGCTGGTGCTGTGGCTTTAACAGTGCCGTCTTCGCAATAAGCTTCGTGCTCGCCACGATAGTTATGCGCGACGCTACGGGAGTCAGGTGGGAAACGGGCGAGCAGGCGAAGCTCATAAAGCAGCTTGTCGGCAGGCTCAACGGACTCGTTTCCGATGACAGAGAGCTCCGCGCGGAAAAGCTCAAGGAGCTTGTCGGTCATACACCGCTTCAGGTATTTTTCGGAGCACTTCTCGGCATAGTTTTTGCGATAATCTATATCCTCATCTTCGCTATACCCTATGCGTCATTTTGAATTTCTTTTTTTCCATAAAAATCCCACGGTATAATGCCGTGGGATTTGCTTTTGTTCTTTTATTGTACGGATTGATTGCAGATGTAATTTTGTTTTTGGAGCTTCGGCGATACGATGGTCCGCCCTCGTTATCATGCTTGACCTTTGTGATCTCAGGCGGTTTTCTCGTCAAATTATAGTAAAGTTGACCTTTAGAAATACGTCTTTCGTTCATCCTTTTAATTGCTTACATTCCATTACGTTTATGGCTTCACCTGCGATCAAAGCAATTACTTGATAGGATATCAAATTAAAAAAGTCATTGCATTATTTTGCAGTGACTTTTTCTTTTTTCGCTATCCCAAAAAGTCGGTGATGAATGCTCTCGCAAATTGCAAGCAAAAATCCACGTCAAAGCTCACCTTACTGCGAAGTAGCTTCACGGCGAAGCTACTTCACCTGCACGAAGTGCAGCTTCCCCTCTCTGCGCGGACTGCAGTAGCTCGAGAATGCGAAATCTGAGGTAATATGTGGCAGAATCAGTCTCGGTGATGATCTTGTACTGGTCGGAATTAAGCCCGACAGCGACGAACGCCTCCTCATTCTCCGCTCTCTCCGACGCCGCACCGAGGCAGAGGGGTGGAAAAAGCACGCACCACCAATTCTGCCCCTCCGCCTTGCCGATCATCACGCGCAAGCTGACGTACTGCCCTGCAGGGAAGCTCATCGCCTCATAATTCCGCGTCGGGTAATCCTCGAGCGTAAGACTGACCTGCACATCGTAGCTATATCCCTGCTCTCGTACCACCCTCTCCGCAACAGCACGGATATTTTCCAGCTCTCCCTGCAATATCCTCGTGGCGTCCTCGCGCGACGTGCTGTCTATAACGAGGGGCGAGGTGTGGGCGAGGACGGCATCACGCACCTTAAGCTTGAGCGTCTGATCCTCCTCACTGTCCGAATTTGCGAGCACATGAAGCCGCACGACGCTCCCGTATATTCTCTCCTCGCCATGTATGGGCAGGACGTTGCAGACCGCCGCACAGAGCACGAGCGTGCAGAGAAGGATCAGCAACCTCTGAATCTTTATTTTCATTTTCATTGACCTCCGAAAATTTATTTGATAATTCAGTATTCCCCATTCCGTGTGGATTATTCAAAAAATTTTCATATACTGTTACAAAATCAAAAAACAGATCGGAGAGATTTCGTTTATGAAGGAATGTACCCATACCTATATCGCCGCAACGGCGTCATTAAATAATGCAATAAAAGCGCAAAACGCCCTCGGTGGGAGCGGAATACCCTCGTGGATCGTTTCCCTGCCTCCCTCGGCGACGCGGCGCGGCTGCTCCTACGGGGTGGAAATGGACTGCGCGCAGGCGTCGGCTGCGAGATCGGTCCTCCGTCGCTCGGGCGTGCGGATAAGTCAATACATCGACGGCAACACAGGGGTGGGGATATGAGCGTTCGCCTCTGCTACCTCGATGCGGCGGCGACGAGCTTCCCAAAGCCCCGAGGCGTCATTCGTGAGGTGAGCCGTTGTATGCGCCTTTACGGTGGAAATGCCTCACGCGGCTCGCACCGCCTTTCCCTCGCCGCATCGCGAAAGCTCTACGAGTGCAGGGAGCTTGCCGCCGAGCTGATAAACGCCCCCTCGTCCGACGGCATAATATTCGTCCCCTCCTGCACCTACGGAATAAATCTGATCCTAAAGGGGCTTTTGCACCCGGGAGACCACGTGCTGATAAGCGATATGGAGCACAACTGCGTCCTGCGTCCGCTCCACCGTCTATCGCTCGAGAGCGGCGTGAGGTACGAGACCTTTAATGCGCTCTCAACGCCGACTTTGAGTGATGACGGGGTGGTGGCAGGGATCGAGCAGAGGATCAGAAGGAACACTCGCCTCATCGTATGCAACCACGTTTCGAATATCTGCTCCTACTCCCTGCCGATAGAAAAAATCGGAGAATTGTGCAAGAAATTTAACATTCCACTTGTGGTCGATACCGCTCAAAGCATAGGAATACACAATATTGATATGCAGAAAATGAACATCAGCTTCCTCTCCGCTCCGGGGCACAAGGGACTTCTCGGCGTGCAGGGGAGCGCGTTCATCGCAATAAATTCATCAGAATCAGACCTTCCGAGCACGCTCATCGAAGGCGGAAACGGCGTCTTTTCGCTCTCTCCCGATATGCCCGACACGCTACCCGAGCGCTACGAGGTCGGCACGCTCCCCCTCCCCGCCATCGCAGGGCTATGTGAGGGCATACGCGAGGTGCGGCGCATCGGCATTTCCGCAATACGCGAGCAGGAGGAGGAGCTTTTCCTCCGCGCGCGCGACGGACTTCTTGATATGGGCGGCGTGAGCGTGTACCTCCCCGACCGCATCGGCAGTACACTCCTTTTCAACATCGACGGCGTACCCTCGGAGCGTGTTTCCGCCCTGCTCGACTCCGATGGGATCTGCGTCCGCGGCGGCTTCCATTGCTCCGCCCTCGCTCACGCATCCCTCGGCACGGAGAGTGTCGGTGCCGTGCGTGCGAGCTTCGGCGTCTACAATACCGAGAGCGATATTGCAAGACTCCTCACCGCCGTCCACAAAATAAAAAAATCAGCTATCCGAGCATGATCGGATAGCTGATGTGTATTTAGCGGATCAATCGACCAGCTTGATGATTGCCATTTCAGCTCCGTCTCCGCGGCGCGGACCGAGCTTATAAATCTGGGTGTAACCTCCGTTACGTCCCTCGTATTTAGGAGCAATCTCATTGAATACCTTGGTAACAACGTCTTCCTTCGTGATGTAGGAAAGAGCAGCACGACGGCTTGCAAGAGTGTTCTTCTTACCAAGTGTGATCATCTTTTCTGCAACAGAACGAACTTCTTTAGCTCTCGTAAGAGTGGTCTCAACGGAGCCATTTTCAAGAAGGTATGTTACAAGTCCGCGAAGCATTGCATTTCTATGGGCAGTAGTTCTGCCGAGCTTTCTGTTAAGCATCGCTTTATTTCCTCCTTTTGATAATAAATCTAACTTTTAGCTTTTAGGGGAGGGATCATTCCTCTTCCTTTTTAAGTGAAAGTCCTAAGGAATTGAGCTTCTGGATCACTTCCTCAAGCGACTTCTTTCCGAGATTTCTGACCTTGATCATATCCTCCTCGGTACGGTTGGTCAGATCCTCTACAGTATCAATGCCTGCGCGCTTCAAGCAGTTGAAGCTACGAACAGACATGTCAAGCTCCTCAATGGTCATCTCAAGAACCCTTTCCTTTACGGTCTCTTCTCTTTCGACCATAATGCTTTCATTCCTTGCTTCTTCACACAGATCTACAAACAAGTTGAGATGCTCGTTGAGAATCTTGGCTCCGAGGGAAACCGCCTCCTTTGCGGAAATAGTGCCGTTCGTCTCGACATCAAGCGTGAGCTTGTCGAAATCAGCGACCGTTCCCACACGCGTGTTATCAACGGTGTAACGCACATTGTAAACGGGAGTGTAGATAGAATCTGTATAGATCGTTCCTATAGCCGTGGGGGTAGTGGGAGCAAGAAGAGACGAATGTATCTGCTTGTTACGCTCCTGCGATACGTATCCGCGACCGCTATCAAACGTGAGCTCCATCGAAAATCTCTCGTTGCGAGCCACAGTTGCGATGTGGTGCTCGGGGTTGAGGATCTCGATATCGGGATCGGGCTTGATATCGCCTGCGGTTACAACCTTATCGCCTACGACCTCTATATAGACCGTCTTGGGGGAGTTGGTGTGGAGCTTTGCGGTGATGCCCTTTACGTTAAGGACTATCTCCGTTACATCCTCCTTCACTCCGGGGATCGTGGAGAACTCATGGAGCACGCCGTCGATCTTGATGCTCGTTACTGCAACACCGGGGAGAGAGCTGAGAAGCACTCTGCGGAGCGAGTTACCGAGCGTCGTACCGTAGCCTCTCTCGAGGGGCTCTACTACGAACGTTCCAAATTTTCCGTCTTCACTCAGGTTAACCGTTGTAATATTAGGTTTCTCTATTTCAATCATTCCAAATATTCCTCCATTAATAAATTTTCACTGTTTTTACAGGGGACAAATTTTCTTTACCGCTACGCCACGTGCGAGCTACGCCAAGCAATCTCGGGCACACGGCAGCACGCGGTACCCGGGTTATTACTTGGAATAAAGCTCGACGATGAGCTGCTCCTCGAATTCGAAGTCGATATCTTCGCGAGCAGGAAGTGCTACTACCTTTGCGCTCATTGCGTCCTTGTTGACCTCAAGCCACTTGGGAGCGGTCTTGGTCTGTGCGCTCTCTGCGAGTGCCTTGCACTTCTCAGAGCCGCGGAAGTTCTCGCGGATAGCGATCACGTCGCCAGCCTTAACGAGGATGGAGGGTACATTTACCTTCTTGCCGTTGAGCTCGATATGCTCATGAAGAACTATCTGACGTGCTTCCTTGTGGCTCTCTGCAAAGCCCATTCTGTAAACGACGTTATCAAGTCTTCTCTCAAGCAAGCAAAGAAGATTCTCACCGGTGATGCCGGGCTTGCGGTCAGCCTCTACGAAGTAGTTCTTGAACTGCTTCTCGAGAACGCCGTAGTATCTCTTAGCCTTCTGCTTCTCACGGAGCTGACGTCCGTACTCTCTAAGCTTCTTGTTGTTTGCACCGTGCTGACCGGGAGCGCTGTGTCTGCGGTCAAGTGCGCATTTGCCCGATGTGCAACGCTCACCCTTGAGATAGAGCTTTGTGCCCTCTCTGCGGCAGAGCTTGCATGCAGGTCCTGTATATCTTGCCATTTTGTAAAACCTCCTTATTAAACCTTTCTGCGTTTAGGCGGTCTGCAACCGTTGTGAGGGATAGGAGTTACGTCCTTGATCATAGTGATCTGAAGACCAACTGTCTCCAACGCACGGATTGCGGATTCACGTCCCGAGCCGGGACCCTTTACAAACACCTCAACAGTCTTAAGTCCATGCTCCATAGCAGCCTTACCTGCCGTCTCTGCTGCGGACTGCGCTGCAAAGGGAGTCGATTTTCTTGAGCCCTTGAAGCCAAGCTCACCTGCGGAAGCCCACGAGATCGTGTTTCCGTTTACATCGGTGATGGTTACAATGGTATTGTTGAAGGTTGCACTAATATGAGCCGCGCCTTTTTCAATATTTTTGCGTTCGCGGCGTCTTTTGACTACTTTTTTAACAGCCATCTTTATGCCACTCCTTTATTTCTTCTTGTTAGCAATTGTCTTTGCGGGACCCTTGCGAGTTCTTGCATTGGTCTTGGTCCTCTGACCTCTTACGGGCAGACCCTTTCTGTGTCTGATACCGCAGTAGCAGTTGATCTCGACCTTTCTCTTGATGTTCATTGCAACATCGCGGCGAAGATCACCCTCGACCGTGTAGAAGTTCTCTATCTCATCACGAAGCTTTGCTATCTCCGTCTCAGTAAGATCCTTTGCACGGGTATCGGGATTGATGCCTGTTTTTGCAAGAATGTCATTTGCACTCTTGCGGCCTATACCGTAAATGTAGGTAAGAGCTATTTCAACGCGCTTTGCGTTTGGAATGTCAACACCAGCTATACGAGCCATTTCATTTCACCTCTTATTCGGTTATTTTTAGTGTGCGGTCTGTAATTAACCCTGTCTCTGCTTATGCTTCGGGTTCTCACAGATTACCATTATTTTACCTTTTCTCTTGATGATCTTGCACTTTTCGCAGATCTTCTTTACGGATGGTTTAACTTTCATTGTACTACCATTCCTTTCTTTAATTATGGTTTTTTATGAGCTACCTGCGGCATCTGCCGCCAGCATTAGTTTATTTTGCTCGCCAAGTGATCCTGCCCTTGTTGAGATCGTAAACCGATACCTCAATAGTAACCTTATCACCGGGCAATATTCTGATATAGTTCATTCTGAGCTTACCCGAAATGTGGGCAGTAACTATATGCCCATTGGGAAGCTGCACCTTGAAGGTGGCGTTGGGAAGTGCCTCAACGACCGTGCCCTCAAATTCGATTACATCATCCTTAGCCAAGATTCTTTTCCTCCTGAAATATTTGCCTTAGAAATCGTTTTCGATCAATGTCAGTATCTGTACTCCCTCCGATGTGATCGCCACGGTGTTCTCGTAATGTGCCGAGAGACTGCCGTCCGCGGTCTTCACCGTCCAGCCGTCGGGGAGCATGATGACCTTGTGCGTGCCGAGATTTATCATTGGCTCAATGGCAATGGTCATACCATTGCACAGCCTGAGTCCGCGTCCCGGAGTGCCGTAGTTCGGAACATCCGGCTCCTCGTGGACATTACGTCCGATCCCGTGTCCGATAAAATCCCTCACGACTCCGTAGCCGTAGGGCTGTACCGACGCCGAAACAGCCGAGCCGATGTCGCCGATGCGGTTGCCCGCGACAGCCATCTTCGCGCCTGCAAAGAAGCTATCCCTCGTCGCTCCTATGAGCTGCAGAGCCTCATCCGAGACTCTTCCAACGGGGATCGTCCTTGCGGCATCTCCGTGGTAGCCGCCGATGAACGCGCCAACGTCGACCTTCACTATATCACCCTCCTCAAGATATCTCTTGCTCGAGGGGATACCGTGAATGACCTCATCATTGATACTGATGCACGCAGCACCGGGAAAGCCGTTATACCCGAGGAACGAGGGCTTTGCGCCACACTTCTCGATATAATGCCTTATGACATTATCCAGCTCCTTAGTGCTCATGCCGGGGCGGATGTGCTCACGGGCGACGAGCAAAGCCTCGCCCGTGATACGTCCTGCCGTCTTCATTGCATTTAACTGCACTGAATTTTTGACTTGTATCATGCTTCGACCTCAGAAAGTGCCCTGAAGACAAGCTCCGTGGTGCTGTCCACATCGCCCTCTCCGTTGACCTCCTTGAGCAAGCCTCTCTTAAGATAGAATTCCTTAAGAGGCTCGGTCTGCTCGTGGAAGGTGCGAAGCCTGTTCTTTACAGTTTCCTCTGCGTCGTCGCTCCTGATATAGAGCGAAGCGCCGCATTTGTCGCAAATATTTTCCTTTATCGGTCTCTTGTACAGCGTATGATATGACGAGCCACAGCCCGAGCATATCCTGCGTCCTGTCATTCTCTCGACTATAACGTCGTCCGCGGTCTCAATGGAGAGCACGCAGTCGATCCTGATCCCCATCGTCTCAAGTGCCTCAGCCTGAGGTATCGAGCGAGGAAATCCGTCGAGTATGAAGCCCGCCGCGCAAGCGTCCGAGGAAAGATGCTCCTTGATTATTCCGATGACCACATCGTCGGGAACGAGCTGACCTGCGTCGATAAAGCCCTTTGCCTGCTTACCAAGCTCAGTGCCGGATTTGATCGCCGCGCGCAGTATATCGCCCGTGGATATGGCTGGGATGCCCCATTTTGCCGATATTCTTTCAGATTGTGTGCCCTTGCCCGCTCCGGGAGCGCCCATCAATATCAAATTCATACGAATTCCTCCGTAAAATATAGGTCAGGAGCTATCAATCAAGGAAGCCCTTGTAATTACGCATCGTGATCTGTGCCTCGATATCTCTGAAGGTCTCGATAGCAACACCAACTACGATCAAAAGTGAGGATCCGCCGAACGCAAGTCCTGCGAACGTTCCATCCGAGATAATGTTGATGACCATGGGAAGACCTGCAACGATGATAAGGAAGAACGATCCTATCAGAGTGATGCGGTTAAGAATTTTTGTAATATACTCAGCGGTAGGTCTGCCGGTACGGATACCGGGGACGGAGCCACCGTTGTTCTTGATATTGTTTGCTACCTCCATAGGATTGAAGGAGATCAATACATAGAAGTATGCAAATGCAACTATCAGAACGAGATAAACGATAACGTAGATCCAGCTGTTGGGACCGAGCCACTTATCGACGAATACGCGGAAGCCGTTCTCCTCATCGAAGAAGGTAGCGATCGTGGGAAGCACGGATACGATGGAGCTTGCGAAGATGATGGGCATAACGCCTGTCATATTCAGCTTGATGGGAAGGTTAGTTCCCTGTCCGCCGTACATCTTGCGTCCTACGACTCTCTTAGCGTACTGGATGGGGATCCTTCTCTCGGAGTGAGTTACCCAAACCGTGAGAATGACCATGCCTGCCGTGATGGCTACTGAAAGTATACCGAGAAGTATACCGACTACAAGACCGTTGTCATTGTATACAACCATGTTCCAGAGCGAGCCGAGAAGGCTGGGGATACGGGAGATAATATTGAAGAAAAGTATTATCGAGATACCGTTTCCGATGCCCTTTGCGTCGATGAGGTCAGCGAGCCACATAATGATGCACGCACCTGCGACGTAGGAAGCAATGATAACGAGCGTATAGATAGTGCCCTCAAAGCCGTTCGATGCCCACATACCACTCCACGAGATGTATTCCGTGTTAAGGTATCCGTTGTTAGCAAGGAGTGCGGTATAACCGTAAGCGGTTATAAGTGCTATTGCGAGGGTTACCCAACGGGTATACTTTTTGATCTTCTGCTGTCCCTCTTCTCCGTCCTTAGCGATCTTGCCGAGACTGTCGGGGAACGCTACGGTGAGAAGCTGAATAACGATCGAAGAAGTAATGTAGGGAGAGACCGAGAGTGCAAAGAGCGTTGCCTGAGCCATAGCACCACCCGAGAGGATGGACATATATCCGAAAATGGTCGAGCCGTAGACATTGTTAAAGCTCTCCATAATACCGGAGCTTACGAACGGAACGGGCATTGCACAACCGATACGGTATAAGAGGATAATAAGCAATGTGAAGAGTATCTTGTTCTGAATATCTTGAATCTTCCAAGCGTTCTTCAGTGTCTTAAACATCTTATACCACCTCTGTCTTTCCGCCTGCTGCTTCTATCTTTTCTTTAGCTGTTGCGGAAAAGATGTTTGCTTTTACAGTTAATTTCTTTGTGAGGTCGCCGTTGCCGAGGATCTTGAGTCCGTCAAGGGACTTACGAACGATCTTCTTAGCGAGGAGAGCCTCGAGATCAACTACTGCGCCGTCCTCAAACACGTTAAGTGCGCTGACGTTAACGATCACGTAGTTAGTAGCGAATTTGTTATGGAAGCCCCTCTTGGGGAGCTTTCTGTAAAGCGGGATCTGTCCGCCTTCAAAGCCGGGTCTTACACCGCCGCCTGAGCGAGCGTTCTGACCCTTGTGTCCCTTACCTGCGGTCTTACCGTTACCGGAAGCAGGACCGCGTCCCTTTCTGTATACGTTCCTTGTGGAGCCTACAGCGGGTGAAAGTTCATGAAGTTTCATCTCTATTTTCCTCCTTATACATTTTCAACCTTGACAAGGTGGGAAATTACTTTGATCTTACCTGCCAATACGGCGTCGTCCTTCTGAACGGTGAAGCTACCGATCTTGTGAAGTCCGAGCGATTCTGCAGTTGCCTTCTGGTTCGGAAGTGCTCCGATAAGGCTCTTTACGAGTGTTACCTTTTTCATTGCATACTCCTCCTTAGCCTTCGATCTGATCAACGCTGATCTCGCGGATCTTAGCTACCTCTTCAGCTGTGCGGAGGGACTTAAGTCCTTCCATAGTAGCCTTTACGACGTTGGTGGGATTGTTCGAGCGGAGGCACTTAGCACGAATGTTCTTAATACCTGCAAGCTCAAGCACCATTCTCACCTTACCGCCTGCGATGATACCGGTACCGGGTGCAGCGGGCTTAAGAAGCACCTTACCTGCGCCGAACTCACCGATAACCTCGTGGGGGATCGTAGAACCCTTGAGGGAAACTTCTATCATATTCTTCTTTGCATCCTCAATACCCTTGCGAATAGCCTCGGGTACCTCAGCTGCCTTACCAAGTCCAACACCAATGTGTCCGTTTTCATCACCTACTACCATAAGTGCTGCGAAACGAGCGATACGTCCACCTTTAACGGTCTTGGAAACACGGTTGAGGGCAACGAGCTGCTCTCTGAGCTCAAGCTCTGCCGGATTAATTCTGTTAGCCATGTTTTTTCCTCTTTCTTAGATGTTCAAATTTTTGTATTTTTTGAACAGTGTACAAACCGGACTGATCCTAAGATCAGAACTTCAGACCGCCCTCGCGAGCGCCTTCAGCCAATTCCGATACACGTCCGTGATAAAGATAGCCGCCTCTGTCGAATACGA
>CAYPRM010000032.1:0-15368 GCA_964413365.1 uncultured Lachnospiraceae bacterium
TTACGCCGATCTTACCGTAGGTCGTGTTAGCTTCCCAGAAGCCGTAGTCGATGTCAGCTCTGAGAGTCTGAAGCGGAATAGTACCCTCGTGGTAATGCTCCGATCTTGCTATCTCGGCGCCGCCAAGACGTCCGGAGCAAGTGATCTTGATACCCTTTGCACCGAGTCTCATCGTGTTACGGATAGCCATCTTCATCGCGCGGCGGAAAGCTACGCGGTTTTCAAGCTGAGCTGCAACGTTCTCAGCAACGAGCTGAGCGTCGAGGTCTATCTGCTTTACCTCAACAACATTGAGGGAAACAGGCATACCGACCATCTTTTCAAGCTGAGCCTTATACTTTTCGATCTCTGCGCCGCCGCGTCCGATAACGAGACCGGGCTTAGCACAGTGAATGAATACCCTTACTCTGTGGCTGTCGCGCTCGATCTCGATCTTCGGCACGCCCGCCTTCTGGAGCTCTGTCTTAAGATATTCTCTGATTTTGTAGTCGGAAACAAGAGTATCGCCAAAAACTTCGTCTTTTGCGAACCATCTTGAATCCCAGTTCTTAATTACGCCCACACGCAAGCCGTGGGGATTAACCTTCTGACCCATTTTAGCTACCTCCTATTCAGACTCTTTCTTTAAGAACTATAGTTACATGGCTCGTTCTCTTGAGGATTCTGTCTGCGCTACCCTTAGCTCTGGGCATAATCCTCTTGAGCGTGGGGCCGGGGCATACGAAGCACTCTGCTACATAGAGCTTGGAGACGTCCATATTATTGTTGTGCTCTGCATTTGCAATTGCACTTCCCAAAAGCTTTATAAGGTACTCGGATGCACTCTTGGGCGTATTCTTGAGAATAGCCATCGCAACACCGGCGTCCTTGCCTCTGATGAGATCAAGAACTATCTTAACCTTACGAGGGGAAATTCTTGCATATTTAAGATGAGCTTTTGCTACATTGTTTTCCATTGAATCTTCCTCCGTTATTACTTACCGTTGTTGGATGTCTTCGAGCCCGCATGTCCCTTAAAGGTTCTTGTGGGAGCGAATTCACCGAGCTTGTGTCCTACCATGTCCTCAGTTACATAGACGGGAACGTGCTTTCTGCCGTCATGAACTGCGATGGTGTGTCCGACAAATTCAGGGAATATCGTCGAGGAACGGGACCAAGTCTTAAGGACCTTCTTCTCGTTCTTTTCGTTCATTGCGCAAATTCTCGCATAGAGCTTTTCCTCTACAAAAGGCGCTTTCTTCAAACTTCTGCTCATTTATATTCCCTCCTTATCTATCGTTTCTGCGTTTTACGATGAATTTGTTTGTTCTTGCCTTCTTGTTTCTGGTCTTATAACCAAGAGCAGGCTTGCCCCAAGGCGTTACAGGGCTGGGACGACCGATGGGAGACTTACCCTCACCACCACCGTGGGGGTGATCGCAGGGGTTCATAACAGAACCGCGTACTGTGGGACGGACACCCATGTGTCTCTTCTTACCTGCCTTACCGATCTTAACGGTGTCGTGCTCGATATTGCCGACCTGACCAATGGTAGCCTTGCAATCAAGACGGATAAGACGTACCTCACCGGAGGGAAGTCTGATCTGTGCCATGTTGCCGTTGTCTTTGGAGATGAGCTGAGCAGCAGCACCTGCGGAGCGGACGAGCTGCGCGCCCTTACCGGGGTAGAGCTCGATGTTGTGAATAAATGTACCAACGGGAATGTTGGCAATGGGGAGCGTGTTGCCGGGCTTGATGTCGGCATTGACACCCGAGTAGATAACGTCGCCGTCTGTAAGACCTACGGGAGCGACGATATAGCTCTTATCGCCTGCCTCGTTCTGAAGGAGAGCGATATATGCACTTCTGTTGGGATCGTACTCAACGCCGATGACCGTGTTAGCGGAAGCGTCAGTGCGCTTGAAGTCGACGATTCTGTACTTTACCTTGTTGCCGCCGCCGTGATGACGAACGGTGATTCTGCCGAGGTTGTTTCTACCTGCGTGCTTCTTCTTAGTTGCTATAAGACTCTTTTCGGGAGAAAACTTTGTGATCTCGTCAAAGGACGGAACCGTCATATTTCTTCTCGCAGGAGTCGTAGGCTTATATTTAATTGTAGGCATTCTTCTCTATCCTCCTACTCTTAGTTCATACCTTCGAAGAACTCGATGGTCTTGGACTCGGGCTTGAGAGTAACGATAGCCTTTTTCCATGCTGCCGTGTAGCCGCTCGTGTAGCCCTGTCTCTTGGGTTTTCTCTTCATATTGATGGTGTTGACCTTCAATACCTTAACGCCGAACATTACCTCGACCGCATTTGCGATCTCAGGCTTCGTAGCGCTCTTCAATACCTTGAACGTGTAGGTCTTTGCGCCGACACGGTCCATGCTCGCCTCTGTGATAACGGGAGCGATGATTATATCCTGTACCATTTTCATTATGCGAACACCTCCTCAAGTCTTGCAAGCGCTGCCTTAGAGACAACGAATTTATTTGCGTTGAGAACGTCGTAAACATTGATCGTGTGTGCAAGAGTCGTCTTGACACCGGGAATGTTTGCGGAGCTCTTAACGACGAGGCTGTCTACCTCGGGAAGGACGATAAGGGGCTTCTTCTCAGCGCCGATAGCGTTAAGCATCTTAACGATCGTCTTTGTGCTGTAGCTCTCGCACTTGATCTCATCAACTACGATGATATCGCCTGCAGCAGCCTTAGCGGAAAGTGCACTGTAAAGAGCAACTCTCTTCGTCTTCTTGTTCATATCCACGCGGTGATCTCTGGGCTTCGGGCCGAGAGCGATACCGCCGTGCGTCCACTGGGGAGAACGCGTCGAGCCCTGACGAGCTCTGCCTGTTCCCTTTTGTCTCCAGGGCTTCTTGCCGCCACCGGAAACCTCACTTCTTGTAAGAGTCGACTGTGTTCCCTGTCTCTGATTGAGAAGGTACGCTCTTACTGCAGCGTGGAGAACTGCTTCATTTACTTCTGCGCCGAAAATTACGTCGGAGAGAGTGATCTCGCCAACCTCTTTACCAGCCATATTAACTACCTTTACGTTTGGCATCGTTCAGTTCCTCCTTCCGCTTATGCCTTGCAAGACGTGCGAACGAATACGATACCGCCCTTAGGACCGGGAATTGCGCCCTTAACTGCGATAAGGTTCTTCTCTGCATCGATCTTAACAACGCTCAAATTCAAAACAGTTACCTGCTCGTTACCGTACTGACCTGCCATCTTCTTGTTCTTGAAGATTCTTGCAGGGTCGATAACGCCCATGGATCCCGACTGACGGTGGATGGGACCGATACCGTGAGTCTTACCAAGCATATGAAGGTTCCATCTCTTGATAGCGCCCGTGTAACCACGGCCCTTCGTTATACCTGTAACGTCGACCTTTTCGCCTGCGGCGAAGGTTTCGACTGTGATAACGTCACCGAGATTAAGAGCTGCGCAATCGTCAAGGCGGAATTCCTTGAGGTGCTTCTTCGCAGGAACGCCTGCTTTTTCAAAATGACCTTTCTGGGGCTTGGTGAGGTGCTTTTCCTTAACATCCATAAAACCAAGCTGTACGGCGTCATAACCGTCATGCTCGACAGTCTTCTTCTGCGATACTACGCAGGGACCTGCCTCGATTACCGTAACCGGAATAACGTTTCCGATCTCATCGAAGATCTGTGTCATACCGATCTTCTTACCGATAATACCGCTTTTCATTTTCTTTCCTCCTGTAGGTTATTGGTTGACGCTTTGAATTTCACTTGCGTGCTACGCCAACTTGACCGACAAAAGTGTCGCTGTGCGACATTTTTGCGTTTCGCTTTTTCTTGAGTCGAAGGCTTGATCAAACCTGAACTTCGATCTCAACGCCTGCGGGCAATTCAATATTCATAAGAGCTTCTGCAACCTTTGCAGAGGGCTTGAGAATATCAATGAGTCTCTTGTGTGTCCTGAGCTCGAACTGCTCACGGCTATCCTTGTACTTGTGTACCGCACGAAGGATCGTAACGATCTCTCTCTCCGTGGGGAGCGGGATAGGACCGGAGACTGTAGCGCCGTTTCTCTTAGCAACATCAACGATCTTTTCAGCCGCTGCGTCGATAAGCTTGTGGTCGTAGCTCTTGAGTCTGACACGGATTCTTTCCTTTACTGCCATTTTTTGTGCCTCCTTTTTAGATTTCGTCTTGCCGAACGTTTCCTTGCACGCTCACAACGTGCTATCCGCTCCGCGGACTGCCGATTTATACCGCATCGGTCGTAGCAGGTCTCACATTCTGCTCCGAGCACGCACATGCTGTGCGCACACGACGCGTATATAATAGGTAGCGTTCTGCACGGCAGACGTTTTTGAGTGGGGCATTTCCCTTGAACACGGTCTCGTGTGTTTCGGGGTTTCTCTTACAAAAACGGACTTTGCGGTCTGGGTTTTGACCGACAAACTCCGTGCAAGCAAACCCCGCCCCACGTGCCGTGAGGGGATCTTTGCGCCCGTTTAACGGACATACTCCACGAAAATTACCCGCTTTCGCGGCAACCTCTCGCTTCATCGCATATCAAGCTTTGCTATTATACCATATAAAAAGTCAAAAATCAAGGGTTTTTCGAGATATTTTTCTGCTATTTCAGAGAAATTTTCATTAATTTTTAATATTTTTTTGTGCATCTCTCACAAAAATACCCCATTTTTGCCCCCATAACCCCATTTTTGCACTCCCTCAGCTCTAAATTCGCCCTCCTCCAACGCCAAATCAACTCTTTTCGCACGTCCAAAATCCCACAAATTTCAAAAATGAGCATCCAGTTAACAATAAGTTCACAATTATGGATTATAATAATCCTATCCTGCCCGTGGAAACTCCACGGCGCATTTCGGGAGGTAAAAATGACATTGAACTCTAAGCATCGGACGTTGATGATCGTGCTCGCGGCACTGACCTTTCTTTCAACGTTTTTTCTGACGCTCTGCCTCGTGCTCTTTCTTGAGCCAAACGAGGGATATTTTGCGGTGGGCGAGGGTGTGCCGCTGCGTGCGGCGTTTGCCGCAGTCTACCTTTTGGGGCTTGCGCTCTGCGTCGTGTGCGGATTTTTGACGCCGCGCGGCAAGGCACAGCAGGCAGAAAACGCAGTCAGCGGCTCGCATAAGCTCCGCTTCACGCTCGCAGGAACGCTCATCGTGCTCCTCGGCACGCTCGAAATACTGCTCAACCTCGAGCACAGCGTGGAAATATCGCTGATCGTCGGAGTCGGCGCGTGCCTTTACGGCTTGTATATGCTCCTCGTCGGGGCGCGTTCGGGGTTTGAAGCACGAGTCCCCACCGTCCTCTGCCTCTATCTCGGTGTGTGCATGCCGCTCGGGATCTCGCTGGGCAACACATCAAATTATTACAGGCACATCAATTCCGTCGAGAATGACCTCTCCACGGTGTTCTGCATATCGTTCATGATATATATATTATATGAAGGAAATCGCCTAACCTCGGGTGCGCACTCGCGTTTTCACCTCTCGGCAATGCTCGCGACGCTCCATAGCGGCGTTTCCCTTGCAGTCGCGTATATTCTCGCCTATCTTTCGGGAACGGCAAATGAGACCTCGCGCCTCTATCAGATGTTCCTCGTCCTCGCCGTCTGCATCGCGGTCGTGCTGGAGCTCGCACGCTGCCTCAGTATTGATCCGCCGCACCACGATTCCGACAGCCAAGAAGAGATCAGCGAAGAAAAAGTTGCACAAAACAACGATATTTTTGCCGATATCCGTAGTAATGAGCAAGAACCCATTGGACAATTCACCGAAATTGATTACGACGGAGATCGCAAAGATAAAGATCAATAAAAAAAGCAGCTAAGCGATCGCTTAGCTGTTTTTTTATTCAACTACCTCAACGGTGATGCGAATAGCACCCGCGCTCTGGTAGGTATCAGGTTCATAGCCCATGACCTTGAGAGTAATCACCTCGCCGACGGCAAGCTCCCTTGTCAGACTGATGGTGCGCACATACTCGCCCGCACGCAATAGCCCCGTATCGCCGAGGATATTGCCCTCGGAGTCGTAGACGCGAAGTTTGAGATATTTCTCGTTATCCTTGTCGCTCGTGAAATAGACGACCGCTTCCCTGCCCTCGGTCTTGATGCGTGTGCAGGTCGACACAGAGTACGGCATACCCGTGGAGTAATGCACGGTATAGCGCAGATCGTCGGGGACATTCTCGGGCACACCTGCGACGGCGTTCTCCTCAAATGGCGGAGGAACGAAATCGGGCGGCGTCGTTACGACGAGCACCACAGCCATCACGGCGATCGCGAGCACGAACGCTCCGCAGAGCGCGGGGAGCATCCATTTTTTCTCCGCTTTTTTCACTTGCTTTTGCTTATTTTTGCTCATTGTCGAAATTCCTTTTACAGTATTTTCACTTCAAATGCGTCGGGCATACGCCCGACGCATTTGAAATTTTCAGTAAATTGTTATTCACACCCCGTACCGAGGCGGTATTCGCCGCTCAGAGGATATGATGATACCTCAGATCAAGGTCTTGATGCGGTCCACGTACCGTCGCCGTTATCGCTAATGTTTAGATAGTCGGTGAGCAGCAAGCGGTCGTCGATCATTGAGGTAGGATCAAAGGGCGTTGTGAGCGAAGCCCCCTCGGAAATATATATCGTCTTAGTCTCACCGCCCTCATGCACACCGGGAACAAGAGTTGTTCCCACAAGCACTACATTGGAATCAGTGCCGCACTGAATGGAGCCATCCTTGACCGTGCAATCGATCAACGTTGCCTCCCCATAATAAAGTTCGGCAGAATATTCGCCGGTCGATTCTATAACGCAATTTTTGACCACAAAATCATTGCACTCGCTCACGAGAGCACACGAAAATCCCGATTCAGAAGCCTTGAGCGTTCCGTTCTGGATCACCGCCCATCGTGCATTTCCGACTATAACAGCAGCCATCAGGGTATGACCGCCAAGATCAAGTAGTATACCGGCCTCCATGGGGATCCTAAGACGATTGTCATCGTTGACTATCGCAATATCATTCGTAAGCTTGATGTAGCAAGGGGTATCCGCTTCATCCGCAGCCGCGATCGCCGCCTCAAGCTCCGCCGGCGTGCCGACGGTCTGCCACGTCATTTTCGAAATAGCAACGCTCACCGTGCCGAGCTTCTTTTCCCCACTTATCGCATCGCTGTCGCTGCGGATACCGAACTCCGTGGAATCGGAGGGTGCGGAAACAGTAGTAGAGCCTGCCTGAGCGCGATATTTATCGTTGTCCGCACTATCTATTACGAGCGTGGTCTTTGAAAATGTTCCGTTAATACTAAGTCCCTCCTCCGTCAGCAGAGCATCATCCATCTCAAAGGTAAAATCCGCTCTGATGTCGGTGTTAGAGTGATTGGTTATCGTGATCGTCGCAGTATCACTCGTCCAAGAGCCCTGACCGGGATTTATATAATCGTGCGAGCCGGGATCCCATGTGCCAAGCGAGCCCTGCGAATAGGTGAACTTCATCTCATCCCACGCAATATCGACAGAGATAAGTGTATCGGGCGTCGTGGACGAAGTATATGTTCCGCTGACGTTGATACTGCTGTCATTCTCACCGTTTATGGAGCTCGAGCCACTCCCTGCGGCAAATGCAGCCACAGCAGGCACGGTCGCCATTACGAGGACGAGAATGATCGACAAAATTTTCTTCATATAATGCATCTCCTTTTCAAGATTCTCCGCTGATTACTGGAACAAAAGTCTGTGAACAGAATTTCCTTTGGGATCCAGGGTAAGATCGTTCTCGGGTTCAAAGTTGAACGAGTTGATGTTATACACTCCCCCGCCAGCCAACGTAATGGTAGCTGTATTGAAATTGCAGGCGAATTGACCCGAGATCACAACCTCATTTTTCAAGGTCATAACGAGCTCGCTTTGCGCATATACGCTCACTGTCGAATCGGTGTCAAGCAGACAGTTATCCATGGTTACTGCATATGTAGCACCTTGCTCCAAATAAAGTGCAGCGCCTGCGCCCGCATTGGTAATAATCACACCCTTCAGCACCAGTACACCTCCACCTTCGACCTTGATAGCGGCAGCATTGGTACTATCGAACGAACGGTTAGCCCGGATCGTTCCGTTCTGTATCGTTACATAGGAATTTTCAAGAACACTTACCCAACCCGCGAGCGTGTGCCCACCGAGATCGAAAATGATAGGCGAGCTTGGAGTTCCCGAATTTGCGTAAAGCTCAACTCTTCTGTTGTCATCATAGGGATCAAGAGTGAGATCCGCACCGAGCATAATTATGCCGCCCGTGGTCTTGAGTGCATCAAACGCCTCGTCAAGCTCCTTCTCCGTGCTTGCGATAGTAACCTTCTTGATGGAAACGATGATCGTGCCGAGGGTGGACTTATCCTCGGTAATGGGATCGCTCGTGGGATCAATTCCGAACTGCGTCGTGTTCTTGGGCGCAGGGTAAGCTCCCGTATCGGGATCGGGTACACGGTACGTGTCGGCGTCCGCACTATCAACGATAACGTTATCGTTTGTGAAAACGCCCTTCAAGCCCGTAACGCCCGTACCCATTACAAAGTCGAACTCTGCCTTGATGACGGTATTCGAGTGGTTGGTAACGGTAATAGTCGACTTGCGGTCGGACCATCCGCCATCCGTAGCACCCGTATATTTGTGATTTGTTGCGTCCCATGTGCCGATAGAGCCTGCAGTATACGTAAATTCCATGCTCTCCCACGCAATGTCAACGGAAATGACCGTAGCCGCAGTCTCAATGCCTGCAGTGTAGTCCGCTCCGACGCCGAGCGTGTAGTCGCCGTCGGTCTTGCCCGTGCTGCTCGTGCCCTCTCCGCCGTCAATGGCAGTTGCCGCCGAAACGGACGCCACCGATACGGTAAGGAGCATCGTAATAGTAAGAATTATTGATAAAATTTTCTTCATATATCATTGACCTCCTTATTCGGTTAAAACAACGTCTGTTCTAAAGATCACGCTTCCATATTTGGTTTGACCACTACCCATCAATTCGAAGGTGTCCTGCGAACTTATATTCTTATCACCATCGTCTGTATTAATATATACAATTTCTCCATTGGAGGGATTTACGAATGAATATTCGCCACGTGTCGTATTTTCCTTAAGAGTAATGGCGTGATCTGAAACAATATAGCCAGCAAATCTTATGTCAGCGTCTTTTCCCGTATTAGCCAGAATAAACTCGTCCGACGAGGTGTTGTAAATTGCGACACAGAGATAAGAACCGGAAATGATGTTGCTGGCAGTGAAGCGTCCATGCAGGGACTGAGACTCACTAGCAGTTATAAGTGTCTTAGTGCCATCGCTTGTCCTGAGAATGAGCTGCGCGCTATCTACAGCAAGGTCCTCCAGCTTGAGATCGGTATACCTTGCATATACCGCCGCCTGAGTGGGATCGTCGTCCGGACGAGTAAAAAGGGGAGCATCTATGCCGTAGTCAAGCTCTCCGTTTTTCAGCGTTACGTAGCTGCGGCTCGTCTCTGTACCGACTATTGCGATGCGACCTTCGACAGACTTCCCGCCAAAGTCGATGATAAGGGGAGCTGTGGACGTTCCCGTACCTGCGGAGATCTCGATGGGACCTGTGATGAGCATAAGATCGCTCGTAAGCGTTATCGTGCCGCCCGTGGTCTTGAGAGCCGCTATTGCAGCCTTAAGCTCTGCCTCGGTTCCGACAGTCATCTTGGGTGGGATCTTTGCGATGCTGATCGTGATCGTGCCGATGCTGCTCTGTGCCTCCGACTCGGTAATTCCAACACTCGTGGAGTCCATACCGAAGAAGATCTTGCCGTCAGGAGCAGTCTCTGTAGTAGTTCCAACAGCCGTAGTAAGCTCGACGAGATAGTCCTTCGTGAGCACAGTAAAGCTGTTGTCGGCGTTCTGCTTGTAGAATACGCCCTTCAAGCCCTCCTTGCCGGCGGTAAAGGCGAATTTTGCTTCGACCCAGCTGTTCGAGTGGTTGGTTACCTTGATGCCCGCCTTGTTGTCAGACCAGCTTGCAGGATGCGCACCGTAGTAAGCTCGACGAGATAGTCCTTCGTGAGCACAGTAAAGCTGTTGTCGGCGTTCTGCTTGTAGAATACGCCCTTCAAGCCCTCCTTGCCGGCGGTAAAGGCGAATTTTGCTTCGACCCAGCTGTTCGAGTGGTTGGTTACCTTGATGCCCGCCTTGTTGTCAGACCAGCTTGCAGGATGCGCACCGTCATAGGTGTGCGTGGTGGCGTTCCATACGCCTGCGGACGCCGCCGTGTAGGTAAATACCAGCGGATCCCATTCAATGTCGACCGAAATGACCGTGTCGGGAGCGCTCGCAGGAACGAATTCGCCGTCCACGTCAACGGTAGAGTTGCCGCTCGACGCCGACGGTGTGCTTCCGCCTGCCGCAAATGTCGGCACATAAAGTGCCAGCATCATCACGAGCGCAAGAACGATTGCTACTAATTTTTTCATAAGACTTGTGTCTCCTTTCGTTTTCCGCCACCGCGGAATGTTGAAATTTTATTTGTTTTTTTATTTACTGTTTTTTATTTGCTGCCTCACTGCACCCTCAAGGTCCACGTGCCGTTTTCAGCCTTGTATTCAAAATTCATACCACCCCACGCAATATCCACCGAGAGCACGGTCGACGCGCCCTCGACACCCGGGGGTGTAGCTTGCATTAACGCCGAGGGAATAATCACCCTCGACACCTGTGTTGGCGGATGCCTCGCCGCTGTTGCCTATCTCCGTCTCCGCAAGCACGGACAGAGAGAGCAAATACTAAATTGATGGCAAGAAGTATAATTAATATTTCCTTCATAAGCCACGACATCTCCTTTTTGTCAAATTGCGACATCATACTTTTCTCTCTCCTCCCACCCCTCACAGGTGAGGGGTGGGAGAAGGAGAGTTAATGGGTATACTATTTAAAAAATGACTATTCCGTTGGTAGGGGTATCGCTAGTGTCAAATGTCACATCCGCATCCATATCAGCGCCATCGAGCTCCAGCTTGCCGAACACTGTGGTATCATATGTATTGAAGCTATACGTATTGCCCTCGCCTGAAGTCAGAGTGATGTAGCTGCCCCTGCCGGTATAAAACAAGCAGCAGTCAACGTTGACTTCTCCCGAGAAGGTCATATCTCCGGACTCGTTCACAATACCTACATACATATTATCGGCTATTTTAGTTCCGCCTGTAACGTTGAACTCTCCCGAGGTCGTAATAACAGATTGATGATTGTAAAGTCCCATCGCGCCCTTAATGGGTTTATTCGTCTCAAGATCAACTCCGTCAATGTCGGTGTCTAGCGTGATATCCTCAAGCTTCATTATAGTCATCACCGCCGTTATAACTCCACTCTGGGACAACGTATTCTTCACATATTCAGAGAGTCCGTCAAAATCCTCACTGTGAAACGCGACCGTACCGTTCTTGATGACCACGTTCGAGTAGAAGAAAGAAAGGTATCCGTATATGGTATGACCGCCGAGATCTATCACAAGAGGTTCTTTGTCTATGTCATACTCGCCGACGAAATATACCGAAAGAACAGGGTCCTCTCCACGCAAATCAATGTCCCGATCAAGCGTTATCGTACCGCCCTTGCCCTCGTATGAGCAGATCGCCTCCAGAAGCGACGCAGCACCGCAGATCTTATCGCTCTGAGCAATAGCAACGGTTATCGTGCCGAGCTTTCCGCTTTGGGTAATTCCCGCACTCGAGCCGTCAATACCGAAGTGCAGCTTGCCCTCGGGAGCCTTCGCCACGGAAGAACCCTCAGCCGTCTCAAGGTAGATCTCAGATGCGCCCGTGATCTCATTGTAGACCGTCGCGCCCGAGGCGTCCTTGCTCTCGGTGTAGAACCTTCCGCTCACGCCGAGATCCGAGCTAAAGCTCAACTGCGCCTGAATTACGGAATTGGAATGGTTCTTCACGGAGATAGCAGGCTTGTTGGTCGACCATGTGCCGTCCGTTCCGCCCGTGTACTCGTGATTTGCAGCGTCCCATACTCCGACCGAGCCCTCGGTGTAGGTGAATTTCATCTCCTCCCACGTAATATCAACGGATATCTTGACCGCCGCCTCCGTGGGGTTATCCTTGCCGCTTATCGTTGCATTTATGTCGAAGCTTCCGCTTCCCTCGCCACTGTTCGTGCCGTTCGTGGCATTTCCCTCGGCAAAAGCCGTGATCGGGAGAGCCACTACCATAGTCAGTACAAGGAGAAGCGCCAATATTTTCTTAATATTCATCATATTCATCATATTTCAATATCTCCTTTCCTGATCATTTAGAGGTAACATAATATGTACCGTCGTCCTCACTGCTCACATTGTAGCTGTTTCCATCGCAATAATTGGTAGGATCAAAGTGCAAGTAAACTCCTACACCTACCGTGATCTCAAGGAAGGAGGAGTGATCCTGTGTCAGGTCAAATTCATTATTATGCGCGTCGAAGGCAGCGATACCGCTGACACTCTTTGCATCCGTCATCTCACGCGGCAGTATAAGTCCCGTTCCGTCCTCTATATCACCGCTCAGCTCGATTCTGCACTTGCCATTATGCACATCTAGGACTGTCAAGCTAAACCAGTAATCTGTTTGGTCCGTGTCGATCTTGACATTATGCAGCTTGATCACCACGTCATCTTCGTTTGAACCCAAGGCGGCGCGCATGGCGAGATTTCCCGTGTTTTTGAGCGTGCAATCCATAATGGTTATGGAGCTGTACACAGTCCCTATCACAGGTACACCACCTGTATTCTCGATCGTACCGTTCTTTATAATGGTGTTGGAATTTAAGTTATAAATGGTGCCCCAGCCACTGCTCGATGTGAGCTTATGACCGTTAAGATCAATAATAATGTCCTTTTGAATATAAACGCATTTATCGTCGATATCTATATCGTTCATCAAAATAATATGTCCGCCCGTCGCAGTATCACCGTGAGCCGCCGCCATGAATTCCTCGGCGGTGCTGACCTTCCTCGTTGCGCTCGCGATAGTAACCGTTACCGTTCCTATCTTGCCCTCGTTCGCGATGGGATCGCCATCTATGCCAAGATATAAGACCTTGGAGTCGGCCTCCGTCTTGCTCTTGCCGACAGCACTATCGAGTAAAAATTCCTCGGATCCGGTGATGAGCGTGTAGTTGCCTGTGCTGTCCTTCGTGAAGAACTCACCGTAAATATCCTCATTACAGGTCTTGGCAAACGTAAGTGCTACATTGATGGAAACATCGGAATGATTTGTAACTGTGATGGGCATCTTCTCTGTGCTGTCCCATCCGCCGTAGGTCTGGCCGTCATATTGGTGAGTCTGATCGTTCCACGTACCGGGGTTTGGTTTTGTGTAGGTGAACTTCATGGTCGAATCCCACACGATATCGGTGGAAACGACGGGGGCCTCCTGTGACTGCTGTGTGTTGTCGTACCTTCCCGAGATATTGATGGTGCTGTCGCCCGCCGTCTGACCTGTGGTAGAGCCACCCGTGGTCGGCTCATCCGCAAATGCAGGAAGCGCAAGCGCCATAGTCATTGCAAATACGAGAAGTACTGCTAAAATCTTTTTCATAAGGATCTGCTTTCTCCTTTCATTTTTCTGTAAATACCGTATCATATTTACGGATTATCGACCGATATGATCGTACCCTCATTATAGTCGATTATATAGTCTCCCTCTCCCGAAGGATTTCCGCTGATGCTGAGGGTCTGACCGAGCAAGTTAAATTTATATGTCGTGTTCTCGGCCAATTTGATTCTATTTGAGCTGTCCCTGAACAACACGCGTCCCTCGATAGTTCCGTGGGGGGTGACCAGCCCTGCTCCGGCAGTAGCGAGAGTAAGATTTCCGTGCACATACACGGTAATGTCCCCACGGCTATAGTGGAAGCCTAAGATGTCTATGGCACTCGCCACAAGCCTGCCGAAAAGATCCGTATCTCTAACGGTTACGTTTGCATTTTCATCAACGTAAAGTGCAAGCGCATTGAATCCGTCCACCTCAATATTATTTATAGCAAGGTCGACACCGACACCTGCGTAGATCGCCATGCACTCGGCATTGCTCGTAAGATTCGTGGGATAGTAGAGGATATGTCCGTTCTGTATTACCGCGTGCGAGCCCAATCCTTCTACCCAAATGTTACCTTCGAGCGTGTGCCATGCGAGGTCGAGTGTCAGAGGCACTTGATCCGTGCCGCCCCATTCTACAAGATCATATCCGAGTGTCCTCATAAGTGTGATATTGTCGCCGAGATATACCGTGCCGCCTGTTCTTCCAAGGCCTGCAACAGCATTTTGGAGTTCATTCTCGTTGCCCACGACCAACGCCTGCTTGACGCTGACCGTTATAGTGCCGAGATCTGTAACGTTGCCCGTTATAGCAGGGCTTTTCTTGTCGATCTTGAATTCCGATACCGCCGTGGGAGCAGGATATGCACCCTCGCTCGTTGCCTGACGGTACTGATCGCTGTCCGCGCTGACAAGGGCAAGATATTCCATATTGAAAACGCCCTTCATTCCTGCGACATCACCCTCTGCGAAGGTGAAGGAGGCAACGATGCCCGTGTTGGAATGGTTCTTGACCGTGATATTCATTTTGCTGTCGTCCCAGCCGCCTGCGGTTACGCCCTCGTATACGTGATCCTCCGCATTCCACTTGCCGCTCGACGGCTCAACATAAGTGAACTGCGAATTGTCCCAGCCGATCTCAAAGGAGATCGTGGCAGCCGTATTGGGATCGGGAACGACCTCGCCTGCGACGCCGAGCGTGTAGTCGCCGTCGGTCTTGCCCGTGCTGCTCGTGCCCTCTCCGCCGTCAATGGCAGTTGCCGCCGAAACGGACGCCACCGATACGGTAAGGAGCATCGTAATAGTAAGAATTATTGATAAAATTTTCTTCATATATCATTGACCTCCTTATTAGGCTCAAACATCGGCTGTGCCAAGGACGACTTCTGTTCTACGGCTGACTTGACCGCCCTTAGTTGAAAAGGTGTCATCCGAACTTATATTCCTATCACCATCGTCAAAATTAATAAGTACGAAATCCCCATAGTCGGGATTAGCGAACTTATAGTCGCCACCTGACGCATTTTCCTTAAGAGTAATGGTGTAATCTGAAACAATACAGCCAACAATGCATATATCCCCGTCTCCCGTATTAGCCAGAATAAAATCGTCCGACGAGGTGTTGTAAATTGCGAGGGTATACCGCCCTGCGTTCCAATTTCCCACCAGCTCACATGCATCACTACCGGTTATAAGTGTCTTAGTGCCGTCTCTTGTCATGAGAGCGAACTGCGCACTATTTACAACAAGTTCCTCCAGCTTGAGATCGGTATACCTTGCATATACCGCCGCCTGAGTGGGATCGT
>CAYPRM010000033.1:0-14524 GCA_964413365.1 uncultured Lachnospiraceae bacterium
ACTCCGCGGTCAGCATCCTATTGACCGAGAAGCACGCGCCGACCTCACGGAGCAACTCGACGTAGTTCAGCCCGAGCAGCCAGTCAGCGTTGTTCACCATCTGCGCCTTGCCCTCGCCAAACTCGATGAAGCGCTCCATCTGACGCTTGAAGCACTCGGCGTTGTGGTTGATGTCCTCGATCGTGAGCATCTTGCGCATATCCGTTCTGCCCGAGGGATCGCCGATCATCGTCGTTCCGCCACCGATCAGCGCAATAGGCTTATTCCCTGCCATTTGGAGTCTTTTCATCAGCGTCAGAGCCATAAAATGACCTGCGGTAAGGCTGTCCGCGGTGCAGTCGAAGCCGATATAGAACGTCGCCTTGCCCTCGTTGATCATATTTTTGATCTCTTCCTCGTTCGTTACCTGCGCGATCAATCCGCGCGCGACGAGCTCGTCATAAATCTTCATTTTTTCGTTTTCTCCTATCGTTTTATTTGAATTTTTTAATTATTTTGATAAAAATTTAATAAAAAAGTCCTTGAACCCGAAGGTCCAAGGACGAATCAGCGTGTTACCACCTTGCTTTAAGCGAGACTGCGTCTCACTCCTCATTTACGGGATAACGGTCCGTTCCGTTGCGGTCTACTTGGTATTTTCCTTTCGGCGCAAGGCTCCGAGATGTATTTCGCGGTCCATCTCCTGCGTCTCTCACCGACCGACAGCTCTCTGTTGGATCTCTGACCGTTACTTCTTCTCATCACAGCTTTTTTGCTATTCTGTGCACATGATATCACATTTTCGGCGCTTTGTCAACTCTCTTTGCAAAAAAAGTTTCGCCGTTATGCTCCACGAGCTCCACCTCGAGCACCTGCGAGTGCAAGGGCGTGGGGCTTTTCAGCGCGACCTCGAGGAAATCGGGCGTATGGCCGTAAGCGAAGCCGCCCTCGTAGCTCTCAAAGAGCACCTTATGCGTTCCCCCCTCGGCGAGCGCGCGGTCAAGCTCCTCTCTGCGTATCTCTCGCTCAAGCTCGATGAGCCTTGCGACACGCTCATGCTTGACGCTCTGATCTATCTGTCCGCTCATGCTTGCTGCAGGTGTACCGCGGCGTGCGGAATACGGGAATACGTGTATCATAAGGAATTTTGCACGCTTTGCGAAGTCGAGCGTCTCGCAAAAGTCCTCCTCGCTCTCCCCCGGGAAGCCGACGATGATATCGGTCGTATATCTGACGCTCGGGATCGCTGTGCGGAGGCGTTCCATATTTCTCAGCGCCTGCTCGGGATTATATTTGCGCTTCATATTTCTGAGAGTCCTCGCAGATCCCGACTGCATGGATATATGGAAGTGCGGTGCGAGCTTTTTAAGTCCCTTAATGCGTGAAACGAAGCTCTCGGTCAGGCACGAGGGATCGAGCGAGCCGAGGCGGACGGTAAAATCGCCCTCTATCGCATCTATTCTGCAAAGCAGGTCTGCGAGCGTGCAGGAATCGAGATCCTTGCCGTAGGAGGCGGTCTCAATACCCGTGAGCACGACCTCGCGACAGCCGTTTTTCACAAACGCCTCGACCTCCCTCACGACGTCGAGCGGTGCCTTGGAGCGAATTTTTCCGCGTGCGTAGGGTATGATGCAATAGGTGCATTTGCTCTCACAGCCGTCCTCTATCTTTATATATGCGCGTGTCCTGTCGAAGTGGGATATCTCCATCTGCTCAAAGCCCGCGCCGTCGATATCACGGACGGCGATGTGGGCGGTCGTGTTCTTCTCTCCCCTCTCCACCAGCTCGCCGAGCACACGGACGGTGAGGAGCTTATCGGAATTTCCGACGACGGCATCCACCCCCGCGATCGCGGCGATGCTCTCGGGCGAGGTCTGTGCAAGACAGCCCGTAACTACGATGTACGCATTCGGGTTGCGGTTTATCGCGCGGCGGATGAACTGCCTTGCCTTACGGTCGCTCTCGGCTGTTACCGTGCAGGTATTTATTATGTACGCATCACATTCCTCGTCGCTCGGACGCACCTCATAGCCCTCGGACGTGAGCCTTTCGGCTATTGCCTCACTTTCATACTGATTTACCTTACAGCCGAGCGTGAGAATGCCGACGGTGGTATTTATATCGTTCATACTGTGTAATTTTCTCCGTTTTTTTGTGAAATACAACGGTATTTTACCATCTTTTTGAGCGATTGTAAAGAGAAAACACAAAAAAATTATTTATCTGCGTTTTTTTGCGAAAAAGCCCTTGAAAAATGTGTGATTTTACTGTATAATAATATGAATAATCTTATAAAGCTGTAAATTCAGCGGAACGGAGCAAAAATGAGCACATTACACATTATGGATCACCCGCTTATCACGCATAAGCTAACTATTATGAGGGACAAGAGCACAGGCTCTAAGGATTTCCGTCAGCTTCTCAATGAGATCGCAATGCTGATGGGCTACGAGCTCACACGCGATCTTCCCACCGAGGAGGTCGAGGTCGAGACTCCCATCTGCGTATCAAAGCAGAAGATGATCTCGGGCAAGAAGCTCGCTATCGTACCCATTCTTCGTGCAGGACTCGGCATGGTCGATGGACTGCTCTCGCTCATGCCCGTTGCCAAGGTCGGTCATATCGGTATGTACCGTGATCCCGAAACACACAAGCCCGTTGATTATTACAGCAAGATGCCCTCCGATATTGAGGATAGGATCGTCATTCTCGTCGATCCCATGCTCGCAACGGGCGGTTCTGCATCCGATGCGATCACCCAGCTCAAGAACAAGTATCATTGCAGGAGCATCCGCTTCCTCTGCCTCGTTGCCTCCCCCGAGGGCGTTGCAAAGGTTCAGGCGGACCATCCCGACGTCGATATCTACGCCGCAGCTCTCGACGACCATCTCAACGAGCACGCATACATAGTTCCGGGCCTCGGAGACGCAGGCGACAGGATCTTCGGTACACTTTGATTTTTATCTGATCAGAGAGAGGCTCGCCTCTCTCTGATCGTTTAATTGGAGAATTTACAAAATGAGAGAGATCATTATCAAAAGAAACGACGCAGGGCAAAGGCTCGATAAGTTTCTGACAAAATGCGTAAGGGGACTTCCGCAGTCGCTGATGTACAAGTACATAAGAACGAAAAAGATAAAGGTCAACCGTGCTCGCTGTGAGCAGAAATACATCCTGCAGGAGGGAGACACGATCCAGCTGTTTATCAAGGACGAATTTTTCGACTCCCCCGAGAGGGATGACAGTGCGCTCGCCACGGTAAAGCCGAAGCTCTCGGTGGTATATGAGGACGAAAATCTCATCCTCTGCAACAAGCGTCCCGGGGTGCTCGTGCACGAGGACGACGAGGGGCGGGACAACACCCTTGTCATGCACCTGCGTGCATACCTCTACCAAAAGGGAGAATACGATCCTGCTGACGAGCAGAGCTTTTCGCCCGCGCTCTGCAACAGGATCGACCGCAATACGGGCGGTATCGTCATTGGTGCTAAGAACGCCGAGGCTCTGCGTGAGATGAATGCAAAGATCCGTAACGACGAGATGTCGAAATTCTACTACTGCGCCGTTCACGGGATCATGCCTAAGCGTGCGGACACGCTGACGGGGTATCTGCTGAAGGACGCGGCGAGCAATCAGGTGAGGATATCCGACACCCCCATAAGGGGCGGAAAGAGCATAATTACAAAATACCGTGTCATTGCCGAGCGTGGGGGCGATTCCCTGCTCGAGGTCGAGCTTGTAACAGGCAGAACGCACCAGATACGTGCGCACCTTGCGCATATAGGACACCCTCTGCTCGGTGACGGAAAATACGGAATAAACAAAAGCGACCGCACACGTGGCTACAAGTATCAGGCACTCTACGCTTACAGGCTCCGCTTCGATTTTGAGGACGGGAGCGGTCCTCTCGGCTACCTTCGCGGAAAGGAGATAAGGCTTCCTGACGAGGAGATCTGGTTCCTTCGGGATTTTCTCGGCGCAGGGCTGATAAATAGATCATGAGAGCATTTTTTGAACGAATAGGAAAAAGACCGTATATGATACTCAGCGGTCTTATGATGGGCGCGGCGATAGTGTTCCCAGAGGTGGGATTGCTTGCATACGTCGCACTCCTGCCGCTCGCGCTTGCTGTTTTTGCAAGGATACGTGAGGGCTACGGATTGAGGAAGGCGTACCTCGACGGCTTCATATTCTTTATGAGTCTCGGAATCGTCTGCTTCCATTGGCTATTGTATTTCTATCCGCTTGATTTTGTCGGGCTGACTAACGGTCAGTCGCTCGCAGTAATATTTATCGGCTGGCTCGGGCTATCCCTTTTTCAGGCGGTATTCTCGGCATTTTTCTTTGTCATTCTCGCACTTCTTGCACGCACAAGGATCTGCCGTGAGCGTCCGTATCTTATCGCGGTATATGCGGCGGTGCTGTTCTGCGTGAATGAATGGACGCAGTCGCTGACGTGGGCGGGCGTTCCGTGGGCGAGATTCGGCATTTCACAGACCGAGATGCCCCTCCTTATGCAATCGGCATCGCTGTTCGGCACGTATTTTCTTACATTTATCATAGTCCTTTTCAATTTTCTCATTGTCTACGCCCTCGTGGATGCGAGCAGGAGAAAAATATTCGCCACGGCGGCGATCTGTGTCTTTGCGGCGAATCTGGCGTTCGGCACCGTCGTTTGCATCCTGCCCGAGAACGGCTCGGAAAATGATACGGTCCGCATCGCCGCTATACAGGGAAATTTGCCCTCGCAGACGGACGATCTGACACTCAGCGAGACTCTGGAGATCTATTACGAGCTGACCGTGAGTGCGGCTGAGGACGGTGCGACGCTCGTCGTCTGGCCCGAAAACGTCATCGGCACGACGCTGGAGAACATGATGGTAAGGACGCACGACGGCACACGCAAAAAGCTCACCGTCGCACTCTCGGACATTGCCGAGGAGTCGGGTGCGTCCATTATCGTGGGGCATTTTACGGTGCTTGACGAGAGCAATATACAAAATTCCCTCTCGGTATTTCTGCCCGACGGAACGGTGCTTCCCTGCGTGTATTCCAAAATGCGCCCCGTGCCGTTTGGCGAATATCTCCCAATGGCGGAGCTGGTCAAGGCGATCCTTCCCCTGCTCGGTGAGATAAATTCATTTGGCTACGACACGGTCCCCGGTGAAGCATCGACCGCGTTCCCCTGCATCTGCGGTGATTGTGAGGTCATGGTGAGCACGCTGATATGCTTTGATTCTATCTATGACCGCCTTGGCATAGACAGTGCACGCGCAGGAGCGGAGATATTGACCGTTCCCTCGAATGATTCGTGGTTCTACGACTCGCGCGCCCTCGATATGCACCACGCACAAAATATCCTGCGTGCCGTTGAGCAGGGCAAATACACCGTGAGCATCGGAAACACGGGCATCACCTCCGTCGTGAACGGACGCGGCGAGGTCGTGGACAGAATAGATATCTTCACACGGGACTACATAGTATCCGACGTTCGCCCAACGAGTGCAAGAACGCTCTACTCCTATATCGGTAATTCATTTGTGTATATCTGCATCGCCGCAGTCGCCCTGCCCCTCATCGCCCACGCGGTGGGAGCAGTGAAGAATAAGCGGAATGAGAAAATGAATGGAAACCGAAGCTTCAAAATTTAAATCAAAAAAAGACGCCAAGGCGTCTTTTTTTGTTTCAACTATTCCATTTTAGCTTGTATTCTCTATCGATTTCAATTCAGACAAGTGTAAGCTCCTTCGATATACAATACCTGAGGAAATCGAAATTCTCGGGGGTATTCTGGAGGTCGCCACGTTCAAGCAGGAGCGCTGCCTCGAACACGATCGCTCTGATAACAAAGCTCTTTCTCCTCGCCTCGCGCTTCGAGACGTTATTGAGCTTCATATAATGCTCCAGCTCCAGCTCAATAAAATTCCTCGCATTATCCTTATCCGTATTGCTCTCGTCGTCGATCTCAAAGCTATCGAGCAGTATGATCGAGCGGTAGTTCGGATTTCCGTACAGAAATTTCACGTAGTACACGCAAAGCTCGATGAGCAGCTGCTTTTCATCGTTGCGGTAGAGCTTATCTATCTCCGCCTTAAGGAGCTGCCACTGATTTTTGATGTACTGTATTATCTCGAGCACGAAGCCCTCTTTATTTTTGAAATAATTATACGGCGTTGCGCACGAAACGTTGCACGCCATCGCCACCTGACGCAGTGAGAAGCCCGCCACGCCGTAGCTCCCTATCTCATCTATCCCTGCAAGAATCAATCTTTCCCTTATCGTCTTTCTGGCAAATTTATTGTCCATTATCATCACCGCCTATGCTTGATTGAGTATATTATATACGAGGAATTAAAAATTGTCAATGATAATTTTTGAAATATATTCGGAAAACGTATTGACTTTTTTATTAAATAATAGTAAAATGAAGAAAAGTTATCACCGATAAAATAATTTCTTAGCCTATCGCACGCAAATGTGCGAGGTCAAAAATGCCGAGCACGGCAGAACGGAGAGACTGTATTTATGGACGAGCTTGACACCGCACGGGCGAATATAGACATGATAGACCGCCGAATGGCGGAGCTTTTTTGCGCGCGCATGAAGGAGGTAGAGAGGGTTGCCGATTACAAGGCGGCACATTCTCTGCCCATTTTTGACGCCTCGCGTGAGCGTGAGCTTGAGAGCCGCGCGTCCAATCTCATCGAGGACGAGGCACTCAGAAAATACTATATTGATTTTATCAAGAGCAATATGTCAATATCCCGCTCCTATCAGGCAGAGCTATACCCTCAGCCGCAGGGCGGTGTTATTTATGATGGAGACATTCGCAAAATACGTGTCGGCTCGCGTGGCGGCGACTACGAGGTAGCCATCGGTAGGGGCTTGCTCGCTCGGGCAGGTGAATTTTTCGACCTCGGGCGCAGGGTCCTCATCGTTACCGACGACGGAGTGCCGAGCGAATACGCACTCAGGCTTCAGACGCAGTGCAAGGACGGCTTGATACACACAGTTCCACAGGGCGAGAGCAGTAAGAGCCTCGCTCGGCTCGAGGAGCTTCTGCACCTTTTAGCGGAGTCAAAATTCGGTCGCGGCGACTGCGTTGTTGCGGTCGGAGGCGGAGTTGTGGGAGATCTTGCAGGCTTTGCCGCCGCAACATATATGCGCGGTATCGACTTTTACAATATTCCGACCACTCTGCTCTCTCAGGTGGATTCCTCCATCGGCGGCAAGGTGGCGGTCGACCTCGGAAAATATAAAAACACGGTCGGCGCGTTCTATCCGCCACGTGGTGTCATCATCGACACGGAGCTTCTGCTGACTCTCGACGCGGTCCAGCTGAGATGTGGGCTTGCAGAGGCGTTGAAAATGGCTGTAACGAGTGATGCGGAGCTATTCTCCCTCTTTGAATCGGGCAAATTTATCGAGCGCCCCGAGGAGGTCATCGAGCGTGCGCTCCTCATCAAGCGTGGCATCGTTGAGCGAGACGAGCGAGAGAGCGGCGAGCGCAGGATACTCAATTTCGGACACACGGTAGGGCACGCTATCGAGAGCGCGTCGGGGCTTCCCCACGGCTTATGCGTTGCGATAGGAATGTTCTACACCTCCTCCCCCGACGTAAGGCAAAGGCTTTTGCCGATCTACCGCGAGATCGGTCTGCCGACGCACACGGACGTCCCGCCCGAGGAGCTATATCGCTACATTCTTCTTGACAAGAAGGCGCAAGCGGATGAGATCATTCTCGTTCTCGTAAACGAGATAGGCAGGGCGGAGCTGAGAGCGACACCCATCAAGGACATAAGAGACCTCTTAGGGCTCTCTTAACGGTAAGGAGAAAAAATGAAAAATACTTTTGGAAGCGCTCTGAAGCTCACAGTCTTCGGAGAGAGCCACGGAACTGCAATAGGCGCAGTCATTGACGGAATTACCCCGGGTATAAAGATAGATACCGATTTTATAGACGCCCAGCTTGAGCGCCGCCGTTCAAAGGCGACGGTCTGTACCCAGAGAAAGGAAAAGGACGACTACACCATCGTCAGCGGTGTGAGGGACGGACACACGACGGGCACGCCCATCTGCATCGTCATTCCCAACAGGGACACCAAGAGCACGGACTACCAGCTCTTCTCGTCCATAGCGCGTCCCGGACATGCGGACTACACCGCACAGCTCAAGTACCACGGATATCAGGATTTCCGCGGTGGTGGGCATTTCTCGGGCAGAGTTACCGTTGCCATCGTTGCGGCAGGTGCGATAATTCAATCCGCTCTTGAGCAAAAGGGCATATACATAGGCACACACATAAAGAGTTGTGGCGGAGTTCCCGACAGGGATTTCGGCGACCACGTAGAGGATATAAAGCTCCTTCACTCTGCCCCCTTCTCCATTCTTGACGAGGGTGCGCACGTATCAATGATGGAGCGTATGCTCGAGATAAAGGCGCAGAACGACAGCGTCGGCGGAGTTATGGAGACTGCCATCGTCGGCTTGCCCTCGGGCGTCGGCGAGCCGTGGTTCGACTCCCTTGAGAGTATGCTCTCCCACGCAATGTTCTCCATTCCCGCTGTCAAGGGCGTGGAGTTCGGTGCGGGATTTGCCTGCGCGGAGATGACGGGCTCGCAGATGAACGACGAATTCTTCATTTCGGACGGCGGCATCAAAACAAAAACGAACAACAACGGCGGCATAAACGGCGGCATCAGCAACGGCATGCCCATAGTATTCCGCTGTGCGATAAAGCCGACCTCCTCGATACCCCAGAGGCAGAGGACCGTCGACTTCATAAATATGACGGAGACCGACGTGGAGATCCACGGCAGGCACGACTCCGCAATAATTCCGAGAGCCTGCGTGGTGGCGGAAACGCTGACCGCGATCGTGGCGGCAGATATGCTCCTTTCTCGCTTCGGCACGGACTATCTGCTCTAAAGTCAAAAGGCTTATAAAATCATAAAATACGAGGAAGGGGGTAAATATCGCCATGGAATACGGACTTATAGGCGGCAGGCTCTCGCACAGCTTCTCGCCCGAGCTCCACAGAAGGCTCGCGGACTACGACTACTCGCTCCGTGAGTTGAGTGGGGGAGAGCTTGACGGATTTATGAGGGCGAGAGATTTTCTCGGGATAAATGTTACCATGCCATACAAGGCGGCGGTAATTCCCTACCTCGATCTCATCTCCGACGAGGCAAAAAGGCTCGGCTCGGTCAACGTGATAGTCAACAGAGGCGGACGCCTTCTCGGCTACAACACCGACATCGTCGGTATGCGTGAGCTGATCCTGCGCTCGGGGGTGGCACTCTCGAGCAAAAAGGTGCTCATACTCGGCACGGGCGGAACGGCTCGGACCGCCGCACTTGCCGCAGAGGGACTGGGAGCGTCCGAGATACTTCTCGTATCGAGAAATCCCTCCGCACCGCACGCAGAGCCGCCGACAGGCCGTATTATCGGATATGCGGACGCATACTCGGATCATTCTGATACAGGTGTGATAATAAACGCAACGCCCGTCGGAATGTACCCGAGCGACGGCACAAGTCCCATCGACATTGACGGATTTCCCCACCTTGAAGCGGTATTTGACGCGATATACAATCCCCTGCGCACCCGACTTATCCGTGATGCACTCGCAAGGGGGATATACGCAGAGGGCGGTCTGTATATGCTCGTATCTCAAGCCGTCCACGCATCTGCGCTCTTTCTTGACGCTCGTGCGAGCGAGGATGCTACGAACAGGCTCTATCTCGACCTGCTTCATGAGAAGGAAAATATCGTCCTCATCGGTATGCCCACCTCGGGCAAGGACACGGTGGGACGGATACTTGCCGAGGAGCTTCACCGTGAACTGTACATCACCGACGACATGATCGAAACAAAACTCGGCTGTACCATCGCAGAATATTTTGAGGGACACACGGAGGCGGAATTCCGTGAGCTTGAGCATGAGGTCATAACGGAATGCTCCACACGCAGTGGGGCGGTCATCTCAACGGGCGGCGGATGCATTTTACGCTCGGAGAACATTGACGCTCTGCGCTCTTGCGGAAGGATATATTTCATCGACAGGGATCTGCGATATCTCTTCCCCTCATCTACCCGTCCGCTCGCAAGGACGCGCGAGGATATCGAACGCCTTTACCGCGCAAGATATATGCTGTACAGAGCGTCCTGCGACGTGAGGATCAACGGCGATCCGACACCGCACGAGGTCGCACAAAAAATAAGAGAGGATCTTTTTGCAAAATGAAGATATTGATCTTGAACGGTCCAAACCTCAATATGCTCGGCATAAGAGAGCCTGAGCACTACGGGAGGGAGACATACACACAGCTCGAGGAGAGGCTCGCGGAGCATTGCCGCGGCAGGTGCGAGCTGGAGATAAAGCAATCCAACCACGAGGGCGTGCTCGTCGATCTGATACAGGGCGCGTACTTCGGGGGATTTGACGGAATAATTATAAATCCAGGTGCGTACACCCACACGAGCATAGCCCTGCTCGATGCGCTCCGTGCCGTTTCTCTGCCTGCGGTGGAGGTGCACATAAGCGATGTCAACGCACGCGAGGAATACAGAAAAATAAGCTATATCCGCGAGGCGTGCTTCCTCACCGTATTGGGCGAGGGCACGGACGGATATATCACAGCGATCGACGCACTCATAGAACACATTAAGGAGAAAAGCAAATGAACGTTACCGTAAACAAGGGTAAGGCGCACGGCTCGATCATCGCACCGCCCTCAAAGAGCGTTGCACACAGAATGCTCATCTGCGGCGGACTCGCCAATGCAAAGAGCACGATAACGGGAATAAATAACTCGGAGGACGTGCAGGCAACACTTGACTGCCTTTCGGCAATAGGCGTTCAGTACACCCACACGGGCGACGTGCTCGAGATCACGGGACGCGAGGTCAAGAAGGACAAGAAGATACAGGAATTCTATTGCAGGGAGAGCGGCAGTACGCTCCGCTTCTTCATTCCTCTCGCCCTGCTGACGGGCAAGCGCAGTATATTCTATGGCACTCCGAGCCTGCTCGCGCGTCCGCTCTCCGTATATCAGACGATATGCAAGGAGCAGGAGCTGACGTTCGTCAAGGAAAAGGAGAGGATCATACTTGAGGGGCCGCTCCGTGCAGGAAATTTCAAGGTGCAGGGCAATATCTCGAGCCAGTTCATAAGCGGACTGCTCTTTGCCCTTCCCGTCCTCAAAAAGGATAGCCAGATCTCCATAACTCAGCCCATCGAGAGCCATTCGTACATAGATCTGACGCTGAACGTAATGAAACGCTTCGGCATGAGGATAGAATGGAAGAACGAGCGCACGCTCTACATTCCCGGCGGTCAGAAGTACAGCCCCGTCGTCGACTCCGTTGAGGGCGACTATTCCAACGCCGCCTTCTTCTCCGCGCTCAACGTGCTCGGGGGAGATGTCAGCATCGGCGGTCTTGATCCCAACAGTATGCAGGGCGACAGGATATATTCAAAATATTTTGAAATGATAAAGAGGGGCACTCCCTCGATAAATATCAGCGACTGCCCCGACCTCGGTCCGATACTTCTTGCACTCGCGGCGGCAAATAACGGTGGGATCTTCACGGGCACTCGCCGTCTGCGCCTCAAGGAGAGCGACAGAAGTGAGGCGATGGCTCAGGAGCTGCGCAAGTTCGGCACGATCGTCAGCGTCAACGAGGACGATATCATCGTGTTCCCCAAGGAATTTCACAGGCCCACCGAGGTGCTCAGGGGGCACAACGATCACCGCATCGTCATGGCTCTCTCCGTGCTCTGCACCGCGTGCGGTGGAGAGATAGAGGGTGCGGAGGCTGTAAATAAGAGCTTCCCCGACTTCTTCGAGAAGCTCGCAAGCGTCGGCATCGACGTCATAAAGCATTGAGAGGTAGAATAACAGATGATATATAAGAGAAAATTACCGATACCGATGGAGGTCAAGGAGCAGTTCCCCCTCTCCGAGGATCTCGCGGCGGTAAAGGCTAAAAATGATGAGGATATAAAGAGAGTCTTCCGCGGTGAGGATAGCAGGCTCCTGCTCGTAATAGGTCCCTGCTCCGCCGACCGTGAGGACGCCGTGATGGAATACATCTACCGCCTCAAAAGGCTCGATGAGCAGGTCAAGGATAAGATCCTCATAATTCCGCGCGTCTATACGGGCAAGCCGCGAACGACGAGCGAGGGCTATAAGGGACTGCTCCACCAACCAAACCCCGAGCAGCCGCCCGATATGTATGTTGGTCTGGTTTCGATAAGGGAGATACACATGAGAGTGCTCGCCGAGACGGGATTTCCGACCGCGGATGAGATGCTCTACCCCGAAAATCACCGCTACCTCTCCGACCTGCTCTCCTACATCACCGTGGGCGCGCGCTCGGTCGAAAATCAGCAGCACCGCCTCACCGCAAGCGGAATGGACGTTCCCGTCGGAATGAAGAACCCGACCAGCGGCGATATCTCCGTTATGATGAACGCAATAAAGGCAGGTCAGTCCTCGCATATGTTCATCTACCGCGGCTGGGAGGTCGAGAGTGCGGGAAATCCCTATACACACGCCATTCTGCGTGGATACGTCAATAAGAGCGGCGAATCCCATCCGAATTATCACTACGAGGACCTCGCACACCTCTGCGAGACCTACGCCGCAACCTCCCTCTCCTACCCTGCCGCCATCGTGGACTGCAATCACTCGAACTCGGGCAAGCATTACGACGCGCAGGAGAGGATCGCTAAGGAGGTCCTTATGAGCAAACGCTACTCCGGCGATATAAATAAGCTCGTCAAGGGGCTTATGATCGAGAGCTACCTTGAGGACGGCTCGCAGAGCATCGGCGGGGGCGTCTTCGGTAAGTCCATCACCGATCCCTGTATCGGCTGGGAAAAGACCGAACGTCTCATCCTCGAGATCGCGGACAGGCTTTAACAAGCAAAACAAAAAGACCTATGCTACATAGGTCTTTTTTATTTTCATTTGCTGGATTTTTTGCGGTTGTGCTCCTTACAGAGCATCTGACAGTTGGAAATATCCGTCCTGCCGCCCTCGCACCACGGCGTGATGTGATCGGCTTCCATTTCCTCAATGGCATAATGTGTATTTGCCCTTCCCTCGGCTACGCAGTGGGGGCAGATGCCGTGCTGACGCTCGTAGACCTTGCGCTTTTCGTTGTCGGTAAAGGTGCGGATGCTCAAATGCTTTTCATTTCCGCTGAGCAGGTATTCGTATATGCCCGAGCGGCGCGTTACGTCGTCGTCCCGCATGAGGCGAGAGATCTCACGCTCGAGATAGGCAGGATCGAGGTCAAGATCCCTGTACTTATTATACATAATTCCCCACGCCAGCCCCTTCATCTCGCGGCGGTAGCTCGGGAAAACGGTCTTTACCCACGATATCACGCTCTGAAAATACTGCCAGAGTGCGGTTGCGTGCGTGTCGTGCTGATGAATGGACATATATTCCTCAATTCCCCCCACGCCATCGCGCGCGGATATCCACGAGAGCACCGTCTCGAGGTAATCCTGACGGTTGACCTCGCCGCCGACGTACTTGCTCGCCAGCTGATAGGCAACACAGCCATTCTTTGAAAAGTACCTTTTCGCGTCGGAGAGCCATTCGCCCGTATATACGGCATTGCGAAGCTCCTGATCCTTAAGCTGAACGCCTGCGATATTTATTATCTTGAACCAATCGAGCTTTTCGCGGTCGTTTCCTCGGCAAATGTATACCATAAGGGGATAGTCAAGTATCTGCTCCTGCTCGGTGTGGGTGAGGTTATGAAAGGCGCGCGCGTTTATCGAAAACTCGCCCATCACGTATTGACAAATGCTCACCGTGCGCTGTTGACCGTCGAGAAGCTCAAATTTGCTCGAGTCCTCCTCATCCTCCGCCCAATACATAACGTTCAGAGGGAAGCCCTGCATCACCGTCTCGATCACGGCATTTCTCTGCTTTTCCTTGTATACGAATTCGCGCTGATACGCAGGTCGGATGTTGAGCCGTCCGCCGTACCCTACCGCGCCGTCCTCCTCGTTGTCCGCATACCCTGCTACTATGTCGCGGATCTTTATTTCATGAAGCTCTATTTGCATTTTTATGGTCTCCTTTTATTTCTTTTGTTTGATGAGAATTCTTGCGTAGATCTCCTTCGTTTTAATTGTAAACCTATGTCCGTAATTTGGATTATCTTCAACATATCTGTCAATTCCAACAAGTTCAAATTGCTCAGGGCAATACTTATCAAGAAAAGTAATCGGCACACCAACAATACCTTTACAGTACCTTGCGTATAATGATCCTGTTGTATATCCTTGCTCCGCCAATGATCGTAAAGCATTCATATCCGATCCAGCGTGCTGAGTTTGCGATTCCAAGGATAATGAATTGCTCTGCACAGTGCTTGTCAAGGAAGGTGATCGGCACTCCCATGATTCCGCTGCAGTATCTATACCCTGCGTTTGATGAGTATTCTGAAGTACGGAACGATTGTTCGTGTCTGTCTGTCTGTCTGTCTGTCTGTCTGTCTGTCTGTCTGTCTGTCTGTC